>CALDQY010000001.1 GCA_937911445.1 uncultured Rhodobiaceae bacterium
AATGCATTGAGTGATGCAGGCGTTGCCAGTTGGAACATTGAATTTCGACGATGGGAAGATGGTGACGAGGGTGTGTGGATGGACACGCTATCGGATGTTCTTCGAGCATGGGGGCAACTTGCACTCCTTCCAGGGATTGACATTACGCGAAGCATGGTCATGGGACACTCCGCAGGCGGTCATCTCGCTCTTTTGATGGCAAGCAAAGCAGAGCGAAAGCCCTGGCTTGCCATCGCTCAATCGCCGATCACAGATCTGTTCGGAGCGGACGATGCACAACTTAGTGATGAGGGAGATGCAATTCGCAAATGGATGGGTTGCTCACCCTATGAAAACGAATCCTTGTGGAAGAATCTCAATCCAATCGATTTGCCTCCAAAGTCACCAGTGCTCCTGATTCACGGAGAACGGGATGTGGATGTACCCATCGAACAAAGCGAGACCTACGCACGTGCCATGAAAGCCAAGGGGTGCGATGTGCAGAAAGTATGGCTCCCCGGCGACCACTACAGCATCATCGACGCTGCAAGCGATGACTGGCTGGTTCAGCAAGATGCAATTTTGGATTGGCTCTGAGAGCGAACCACTAAGATAGGGCACCTGTAGGGTCAATCATGGACCTCTTAGGAGACCAAGCCGTTCTACAAAACAACGCTCTCGAAGGAAAAACTGCCCTCATTTGTGGTGCAAGTCGTGGAATTGGAGCAGCAACAGCTCGAATCATGGCAAAAGCAGGAGCGAACGTCATTCTCGCATCACGGAACGAGGAACAACTCAATTCTTTGCTTAATGAACTCGCAGAACTCGGGGGCGGCCACCATCAAACACTGGTCATGGATTTGGAGGATACGGAGGGTATTGCAGGATGTGTTCAACCAATTCTTGACGATGGCCCAATTCATATTCTCGTCAACAATGCTGGAGGGCCCCCTGGAGGCCCTTTGTTAAACGCAACTGTTGAGGAATTGGCCCAGCCGTTTGCACGACATCTTCACGCAGCCCACTGCTTAGTGAAGTTGCTCACACCAGGCATGATCATGGCGGATTACGGCCGAATCATTCAGATTATTTCGACGAGTGTTCGCGAACCGATACCAAACCTTGGCGTATCGAATACGCTTCGTGGATCCATGGCTTCATGGGCCAAGTCCCTGTCACGAGAACTTCATCCTTCGATCACCATCAACAACGTTCTACCAGGGTTTACTGATACGGAGCGATTAGGGAGTTTGGCCCAATCCATACATGAGCGAACTGGCCAATCGATTGAAGCCATTCATGATGGTTGGATGAGTCAAGTCCCTATTGAGCGGTTGATCGATCCGTTGGAGACTGCTTCAGTCATCGCCTTCCTCGCTTCACCTGCTGCTGGAGCCATTCGCGGCGTTTCGTTGCCTGTTGATGGCGGTCGTCTGCGAAGCATCTGAGGTATGAAAATTCAATCCTCAACATACTTGGTTTGACATAACCTCAAGAAGGACCCTCTGCGAAGAATGCCTATGGGTCATCTCAAGGACGTTGGAATGGGATATTTTGAACACATGATTGGAGCGTACAAGCTCGCTTTCCGATACGCGCTTGGTGCTGTACAACTTCTCATCCACGGATTAATACCGGGTGTTTTCATCGATGCAGGAAAGAAGACGTCTGACGCATACAAGAGAT
>CALDQY010000002.1 GCA_937911445.1 uncultured Rhodobiaceae bacterium
CGACGAGTGCACCTGCAGACTTTGCTTCCTCAGCAACGATAGGACAAATACCAGTACCTGAACCGCCACCAAGTCCACTGGCAATGAAGACAAGATCTGCACCGTTGACGATGCGTCGTATCATCTCACGACCGGCCTCAGCACATCGGCGCCCCATGGATGGATCTCCACCTGCACCGAGTCCGCGTGTAATGTGGCGCCCAACGAGGAGTTTCTGCAGTGAGCGAGTGTTGTCGAGGTGTTGTTTGTCGGTGTTGATAGCAACTGTGACAGCGCCTTCGACACCGAGATGCGTAATCCGATTGAGCGTGTTGTTTCCTGAACCACCACAGCCAACAATCAGGATTCGAGGGTTTGGTACACCAAGGGTGGAAACGTCCTCATCCATGAGCGCTGTAGCACCGCGGTTGATGGCTTCATCACGAAGCCCAGCAACCATGTCTGCGAGTGCTTTGTCATGCATATTTCTCTCCGCCCTTGCGTTACCTGAGTTGGAAGAACTACTGGGTCCCATCCCTACACTTCCTGATTTGCCAAGCCTTCTCTTCTGACTATTAACAACAGCGCTTGGAGCGGGGGTAAATCAGTCGATTTTTGAGGTCGCATTCACCAGCCACATGAACCTCTACCTTTGTCAAACTGTGGTTGAATTCATACAGGAATTAAAAGAACATTAGTTCCGGGAAAAGGCGTGACTGTCTCCTTGGTCTGGCTGAGAAGGGATCTGCGTCTTGCAGACAATCCTGCACTTGCTCAAGCAAAGGCAGATGGTCGACCAATTCTCTTCCTTTTCCACCTCGATTCGGAACGCTTCGAACGACACGACGTTGATGGTATCCACATTCAATGGGAACTGGATTGTTTGGACAATCTTCGGGAAGAGATTGAACGAAAAGGAGGCGTCGTTCTGTTCAGATTTGGACAGATTCTTGACTCGTTGAATGAACTTCACGAACTTCACAACGTTCACACCATTTACGGAAACGAGGAATCAGGTCTTCAGTGGTCATGGGATCGCGATAAATCAGTCGCAAAATGGTGCAATGAAAACGGCGTACTGCTTGAGGAGTTTCCCTCAAACGGCGTCATTCGTCGATTACGGTCAAGGGATGATTGGAAGGCTTTGCGAGATCGGCGTATCGACTCATCACTCGTTGAAGCACCCATTCGAATTCGTGCACCTGACAGTGTTCAATCCGATGCAATCCCTCATACATCCGAACTCGGATTTGAGGTTCGAGAATTGCAACAACGTCCTGAACCAGGTGAATCTGCAGCTATGGATACATTGTTCTCATTCCTTGATGAACGCGGACGTGGATACA
>CALDQY010000003.1 GCA_937911445.1 uncultured Rhodobiaceae bacterium
ATCCTTCGTAGCCAATGAGTGCCTCTTCAAGCGTTTCTTTGGATTCCATATCCAAGTGGTTGGTCGGCTCGTCCATCAGCAACAGGTTGTTGTCTTCGAGAAGGAGTTTGAGCAAGGCAACACGAGCACGCTCTCCACCAGAGAGTTGCTTGAGTTTGGTTCCAACTTGGTCGCTTGAAAACTGGAAGCGTCCAAGGGCAGCACGAATGTCTCCGTATTGGTAATCTGGCCGCAACTTCTGAATTTGTTCAACAGGATTCAGCTCGAAGTCGAGTGTGGCGTGGTCTTGATGAAAATAACCGATGACAGTACCTGGTGAAACATCGATTTTCCCAGAATCGAGTTTCAATTCCTCATTGATGATTTTGAGCAAGGTCGTCTTTCCTTGGCCGTTTCCACCAACGATTCCGATGCGATCGCCCTTGCGGACTTCGAGGGTTTGGTTGTCAAGAATAGGTCGCTCAAGTCCTTCGAAGGTCTTGGTTGCATCGACGAGCTCCAGAACATCCATGCTTGCTTTATCGATGGCATCAAGTTTGAGAATCAATGGCTTTCGCTTCTTCGGAACGCGTGCTTTCAATGCCTTGAGTTCTTGTTGCATACGTGTGATCATCTTGTGCTTTGCAGAGATCGACTTGTCGTATTTGTTGGCTCGCTTCATTTGCTGTATGGCACCTGTCGTGGATTGAATCTTCTTTTCGAGGTTACCAATTCGCTCATTGAGCGCTTGTTCACTGGCAACTTTCTGGACGATGAATTGACTGTAATTGCCTTTCCATGGCCATGCTCGAAGGTTATCTACTTCGACAATCCTGTTGCAAACTTGGTCGAGGAAATATCGATCGTGAGAAACAATCAATTGCGCTCCCTTGAAATCCTTAAGGAAGGCTTCCAACCATTCTGTTGTTTGGATGTCAAGGTGGTTTGTCGGTTCGTCCAAGAACATCACATCGATTCCAGAAAGGCCAACAAGTTGACGGGCAAGAGCGAGCTTTGCTTTTTCTCCACCGGAGAGTTGGGAAACATGCATGTCCATTGGATGTTGGTCAAGACCAAGTCGTTCGAGAATACCCTTCGCAATTCCAGCAACGTTTCCACCTCCTGATGATGCAAGTGTTTGTTGAAGTTCAGAGTATCGCTCCATGACCGGTTCCCAATCGCCCTCGTAGAATGATGGATCAACCATTTGGGCTTCAATCGAAGCGATTTCATCCTCCAATTCTTGGAATTGCCGACCCTTTCGACCAAGTTCTCCTTCAATGGTTGAATCAGATTCAATATCACGAATTTGGGTCAGGTAAGCAATACGAATTCCTGGTGCAAATTCAATCTCTCCAACGTCTTGCTTTTGTTCGCTGATAGTGTTGAGTAGTGTGGTCTTTCCAGCACCGTTGTGGCCCACAATTCCGATGCGATCTCCATCGTTGACAATGAGGTTGATGTCCTGTAGAACATCGGTTGGTCCGAAACTTCTGTCAACGCCTTCTACGGTAATGAGTTCACGAACCATGGTGGGTCACCAAACCGAGCCCATCGATGGGGCTTCAAAACCCAATCGGTTGAATTGGCTTCACTTGATGGCTGCAATGGATTCCTCATGGCGCGCCAAGAGGTTTCGCAACTTGACTTTCATTGACGGAGTCATGAGGTCGTTGTCCGTGGTCCATTCCTCATGATCGAGGATGATGGTTGCTGGAATCTCGTAACCTTTCCATGTTGGTGCTTGCATTGCATTGGCCTTCAACTCGGAGAGCATCCAGTCACGGGTCGATTGTCGAGCACAAATCTCCTCATCGCTTCCCGATGCGTCGACGCCAGCAGAGCTCAATGCAGCCTTCATGGCCTCAAGATTCGGGTGAACGATAAGATAGGTCTTGAGCATGTTTCGTCCATCGAGAGCAGCTTGCTCAACGAGTGGTGAAAGTTTGACGTTTTCTTCAAGTGGAGCAGGTGAAACGTACTTTCCATTCTCAAGTTTAAATTGGCTCTTGACACGGCCAGTAATGGAGAGATATCCATCTGCTGAGAGTTTACCGAGGTCACCTGTTCGGAACGTTCCTGGCTCCATGATGACTTCCTTGGTTGCCTCTTCGTTGTTCCAGTAACCGAGCATGACGTTCGGTCCAGTAACGATGATTTCGCCTTCATCAGGTCGGTCAGGATCGTCCCATGCATCGGTATCGATGGTGACCTTGACGCCGTTGGCAACTCGGCCAACGCATCGTAGTTTCGAAGTACCAGGTCCAGACCATCCGTTGGCAGCAACCAGTGGTGATGTTTCGGTCAATCCATAGCCTTCGTAACAACTGAATCCGACCATTTGGATGAATTCAGCAACGTCGGGAGAGAGTGCCGCTGCACCAGACATACAGAAACGGATGTTTCCACCGAATCGGGCACGGACCTTGCTCCAAACGAGCTTGTCGTAGAGTTTGTCGAAGAAACCGCTTGCAGGTACTGCATCACATTCGACACCAGCCTTGGCGATTCGCTTTGCAGCGGATTTCTTGGCCTTACCAATGAGGACCTTCTTCAAACCGGTTGCAGCTTCGAACTGTGAGTTGACACGATCGTAGAACTTGTTCCATACACGAGGTACAGCAAGAAGGACTGCAGGCTTGATTTCGATACATTCGTCAGCAATCTTGGTTAAGTCAGAGATGAGGTTGATGTGGACACCACATCGAATCATCCAGTGCAAGTCGAAGGTACTACCAAAGGAGTGGGCCCATGGTAGGAACGCAGCATTCTTGTCACCGACGTAAATCTTGAAGGCAGATTGAACACAGAGGATGTTCGAGAGGGTGTTCCAATTTGTGAGCATGACACCCTTTGGATTTCCTGTTGTTCCCGATGTGTAAATGAGCGTGTTGAGTGCGAATGGGTCGTCAGCAACGTCGATGGCTTCTTCACTCGCTCGTCCAGCGGCAACGAATTCTGCCCACTGATGGACGGTGACACCTTCAGGAGGAAGTTCGTTTGCTGGCTCGTCGCCAAGCAAGAGAACACCACAGCGTGGCCACTTTGATGCATCATCTGGCAGATTGGCAACGAGTTTGTCGAGAACCTCTGTATCTGCAACAGCAAGGAGTGCAGGCTCAGAATCGCCAAGGATGTAGGCCCATTCAGCACCATGCTGGTGTGTGTACATGGCAGTGTAAGCCGCACCGAGTGCGTTTGCTCCGTAAGAGAGCGCTGCCCATTCGACGGAATTGTTGAGAATCATGGCGACTCGATCGCCAGTGTTAACTCCAACATCGCGAAGTTGCTTACCAACTGCAGTTGCAAGGTCTCCAAACTCTTGGTAGGTCAAGTGGACACGAGGCATACCTGGCCCTGGAATGTAGCCAAAGCAAGGATGGCTGCTGAATCGTTCTGCGCTCGTCATAAGCATTTGGTAAAGCGTTCGGGGGTCGTCTCCCTCAGGCTTCTCCCACTGGCGGTCGTCAGGCTGTCGTTCCCACGCAAGTTGTTGTTGCATAGCCTGCGGTGTGCATTGCCACACTTAATTTCATCCCCTACGACACATGGTCATGGAATTTTCGAAATTGCATTCGCCCTCCAGTCTGCGCCACCGTTTCGATTTGCAAGTGGGGAGGCTGGACTTGGATGCCACATTGCATCGATGTGAATGTCGGTGAGGACGGACTGAGCACGCTTCTTGGCGTAGTTACCAACACCTATGACCGTCTCGATGCCCATAATCTCAACAACGGATTTCAGATGGCGGTCACAGGCTTTCAAAACCGGTTCGATGGTTGATTTTGGAAGATCAACAGGTGTCACATTTCGTCCAGTCTCACCTAGGATGAGGAGCGGGCAATGGTTGACAACAAAAATGTTGGAAAAAATGGCTTCGGTCGATCCGTAGTGGTCGGATAACATCGACCAGAATCGTGTGCCTGAGACTTCTTGACGTTCCATCGACAAACCCTCAATGGGACGTTTTGGATGGGCACCTGGGGGCGTTTGCACATCTCGTTCTTCGATTTGAAGAATGTCGCGTGCCATCGCAGTCGCCCCGAATGGGACACCGGTTTGCGCCATTCCATACGGCCCTGGATTCATTCCGAGCAACAGTGTCGTTGGACCAAACCCACTCCATTTGTCGATGAATTGTTCGTGAAACTCCCATGCATAATCCAGTGGGTTCGTAACGTGTGCAACCGATTTGTGTTTGAGAATCCGATTCTTTCCTCGATTGCAGGCCTCCGAAAGACGCAATGCAGCATCTTTCAGTTGTGCTGAAATGGATTCTACCATGGAAGCTCTTCTCCTGTGTACTCAAAGAATCGTCCGGACCTTTCAGCGGTTTGTTGTTGAATCAATCCAATGAGACCCTGGACAGAAACAGATGCAGGAACTGGTGCACGCTCACCGCCCATGTCGGTCTTTGCCCAACCTGGGTGATACGATGTCACGGTTATCTTGTCTGATTGCCCCTCGACAGCGAGGATTTTTGTGATCATGTTCAGTCCAGTTTTGCTCGTTCGGTACGCATAGGATCTTCCACTCATACAATCATCAATCGAGCCCATGAGGCTGGATATGTTGGCCACTTTCGTTGGTTTATCACCTTGGAGAAGCGGCCATAGGGCTTGTGAAACGCGAAGAGGGCCAATGGTGTTGACGTTGAGGACGTCGAGAGACAGTTCTGGATCGACCTCTTCCAAGGACTGCCATCGTCCGTCCATTCGTCCGGCATTGTTCACGAGCACATCGATGGATGAAACAGAAGATTTGACATTCTTTGCAAAGGTTTCAACCGATGTTGTCGAAGCGACATCGAGTTGATACACAATCATCTGTTCATGGTGGAAATCCATTGCTTCAGGGTTTCTCACACCAGCGATGATTGTGTGCCCCTCAGCGAGCAGTTGTTTGGCAAATTCAAGCCCCAAGCCTCGGTTTGCTCCAGTGATGACCCATGTCGCCATGACTCAAGGTTGTCGAGGAGATTCATTGAGGTTACTCGTCTGCAAAGACGGGCAAAATAGTGGAATCGAGTTGAAGTTTAGCCGACGCAAAGATCGAGTCAATGCTTGGGCGTTCCTCTTTGCGCTTCAATTTTGCACGGGCAGAAACGATGTTCCACGCTGCTTTTTTGCCGATGCCAGGAATGGCTTCGAACTGTTTTTCAGTTGCTGTATTGATGTCCAACCCAATCTCAACTCCCGTGATTGAACGAGCGCCATGTCCAGTGATCATGATGTTTGAAGAGGTTTCGAGCGGAATGTGATATGGAACGCCAATGAGGATAGGGTAAGCTCCGATTTGGCGACCAAAAGTGAGCCCCGCGCGTCCATGAACATGCTCACCCACGTGCTCTTCCGTGAGGTGGACTGGTAAGCGAGTCCGACCATCATGAGTCTCCCAATGCACGTCTTTGAGAATGTGACCAAGAGGGAAGAGTTCCTGAAGGAGCGGTGAATCAATCGTATCACGAACAGCCGATTTGAAACTCTTGAATTCTTTTTCTGGAATGTCTTGGAAACCTTCGCCTTCGACTTGACGAATGTTAATTCGCCGTAACAGTAAGCCTTCGTTACGTAAATCATGGAGAAGATTGAGATTCATCGAATATGTTTCCGTTCGCTCACCGTTCAATCCCGCTATGAAATTCAATCCTGGGAGGAGTTTTGGAAGACCACGTTCTCCACGCTCTCTCCCGTATTGATTGATGAGGCGGAGAGCTGATTTGAGCTGATGTGCATCGCAATTGAGCCAATTTGCAGCATGTACATTCGGATCCGCAGACTCCAAACCAAACGACAAAACGGCTCCATCTGATAGTGTTTCAACCAATGTCTTGGTGATTTCAGTGGAAGGTTCAATGTTTTCTGCGATGATGGATGGGTTTCCATTGTCGGTGTGAAGAATACCAAGTCGTTCGTCTTCACGCAATCCATGAAGGAGTTTGGCAATGGGTTCTGGATTTGGAATTGGATACTCAAGATCTTTCACACCTTCAGCCATGTAGGTGTAGGTGTCGGTCATTCCACCAAGCCGAACATGTTGAACACCAGAGTCATGCGCCAGTTTGACTTCTTGGATAATGTCCTCAGGTGTACGCCAAATGGGTATGCCTTTTTTTGGTTCAATGCAAAACTTGCACCCACGTTTGAATCGGACGCATCCTTGGTAGACCTCGACTTCGTAGGTAAGAGGTCCACGTTTTTCTTCCGTTCCTAGATCAGGATGCTGCAAAACCGCCTTGCTCTGTGCTCCTGAGTGTGCCCACGTTGTCCATTGTTCACTCGTTCGACGTTCGTGTTTCCATGTTCCAGTTTTGAGGAACCCATGCAAGGTCGCATCCGTATCTTGGACAGCGAGGAAGAGATTTGAGCGGAGAGGGAGCCATCCCTGTTGTTTCCAACCACGAACGGCCCATCCACCGAACAATGCAGGAATCTCCCGGGGCAAGGATCGAATCAATTCAGTTGATTCTCTGCGGGAAATGGGTGTTCCACGAATGTATCGGCCTGGAACAACAGCACCAGCAATGCAGACAAATCCTTCCAAATCTCGAAGGTGTTGCTCTCGTTCTTGTTCAGAATACAACCTCCACTGATCGATGGTCACGTACGTGTAGTCGATCGAGTGCTGTTCGAGAACGCCACAAACGTATCGAATATGGAATCCTACGTAAGGTGGTACGCCAAAAGCAGCAGGTTCGTCCTCGTACCCATCAAGAACGAGCCAAGAAGGAGAATCGTTCTCTACCATGATGACCGTCTTGACTTCCGCTTGATAGCCTTATGTCCCCAGATTCCGTGGACTAGGCTGATTTGTGAGAATGAGATCATCGGCGTTGCTTCTTCCGCTTCTCTTCAGCGATGGCCTTGAGTTCTCGAGCGGATTTTCCGCCCTGCCCCTTCTTCTTGCCACCTGCTTGCGAGATGTCGACCTTCAATCGTCGACCGTTGAGTTCCTGTCCATTAAGGGCCTTAACGACGTCCTCGCCCTTGTCTTTCTCATCGATGAAGACAAACGCAAATCCTTTCGGTTTTCCTCCTTTATCGGTGGCAATAGCGATTTCTGTGATGGTGGCCTTGTCGCCAAAGAATGCTGTGATGGCTTTCTCGTCTGCATCGAATGGAAGGTTGCCGACGTAGAGTTTGAGCCCTTTTGCCGGACCTTTCGAACGCTTCTCCTTATTGTCTGCATCACGAACACCGATTCGGCGTCCATGAAGACGGTGACCATCAAGTTCATTGATGGCAGCATCCGCATGTGCCTTGTCTGTGTACGTCACAAATCCAAATCCTCTTGAGGCACCAGAATCATCGGTCATGACAATGCAATCGGTCATCTCGCCATGCTTACCAAAGAGTTCTCGGAGTTTTTCAGTGTCAACCTCACGAGGCAGGCCACCGACAAAGAGACGACAACCAGGAGCAGCCTTTCGTCCACGTCCTCCTCCACCTCCTTGACCTTCAAATCGGAAGTAGGTACGTTCACGTCCATCTTCTCGAACGTCAGCAGCGATGTAGGTTGCCCGGCCGGACGATCCTTTGGCAAAGAGTTGCTCTGCGTCTTTGCCCCAACGCTTTCCAGATAGATTCAGAGTTGAAGCGCCTTGTTCGAGTTCTGCCCAGCCAGCACCGAAGTTGTCTGCGAGTGCACGGTAGCCTTCGTATGTACAACTTGGACAAGCAACGTTCCAGTCTCCATTGACATGGGCTTGCAGTGTATCACCACACGATGGACAAATCGCGTGGAGTACGCCGCAATCGTCGCGCTCACGGAAGTCGAGCCGAACCACAGGTTCAATTTCGGTCACAACCGCTCGTGCAACATCTCGTCGACGGACGGCATCAGCAACGGTGTGAAGGAATCGGTCGACAATTCGAGTCACGTGAAAGTGACCTTGGAGTTGATGTGGCAATACGTCGCCCTGTTTCCCTTCAACAACAAGGATTCGGGCTTCTCCCCCTTTTTCTTGCAGTTTCTCGAATTGGCAAAGAACCGTATCTCCAATTTCGATGTTGACGATGGATTTTGATGCATCAACAATAACGTGGCCATCATCGATTCGCACGTATCCTGTCGTTGTTGCAACGATTCGGTTGTCAACTGTCGTCGTTCCTTCGCCGGCTTGATGTTCGCCAACGGTTCCAATCTCTGTTCCTGGGGTGACGAGGCTCGTCGTCATAATTTCAACTCGCTGCACAAGCCACCGACGCAGCGGTAACGTGTGCTGATTTGATGCGAGCGCTGCTCCCTTTTCAACCCCTCACATGGGTTTGCATCAATTCTTCTTCGCAAGACGATAGCATCGAATTCGAGTAGAGGACTTGTTTTTCGTGTGATGTGCATAGGCCGCTGGTAGCCGGAAATCGTCCTGATAGATCGAATGAAGCTCATACCCGTTTTCGTGTGCGAGTGGCAACAAATGCTCAGCATCGATGCTGTGTATGAAGTGAATGAGGGGAATCTTCATCGAAAAGAGGGTCTCGAAAAATGCCCTATCCGCTCGTGGGGTTTGGACGCCCCACGGCGGATTCATGATCGCCATGTCAACAGGTTTGTCAAGTTCGATTGGATGTCCATTCACTCGACTGTTGATGACGGTACAGATGGACTCGCCTTCAACCTCTCGAACATTGTGTTGAAGTACGTCAAGGGTGGGTGCATCGCACTCGACCATGGTCACATGTTTCGCTCCTAGAAAGGCAGCACCGATTCCAAGAACACCGTTTCCGGCTCCCAAATCAAGAACGTGTTTGTCAGTAAATCCGTCACCAAGATCAATCTTGGTAAGCCAAGCAGCCGCAAGGTTTCCCTCCGTTGGGTATTGTTCAAGTTCAACGGATTGACACGGGTGAGGCTCAAGCGATGAGAGTCGCATCGCCAGATGCCGTTGACGCATGCATTCACCAACGACGTTGCTGTCCAAATTGCTGGTTGAATTGCTGCTGTTGTTGCATTTGCGCGTTGAATTGGGCTTGTTGCATGGCCTGTTGGTTGCTCATCATGAGTGCAATTTGACGAATCTGTTCAGCTTCCATGCGAAGGCGCTGAATCAATTGTTCACCTGGTTGCTGATTGCCACAAAACCGGCAGAATCGCATTCCATCGTTCAAAGATTGTCCGCACGTCACGCAGAATGCCATGTTCTCACCTGCTCTTGACTAGACACCTTGTGATTTCAACCTTTCACTGGACCGATGTTAATTCCATGAAGACAGGCCAGGTTTCGAATCCGACAGCCGCTGCTCGCTCGTTAATCGGTTCCCAGCGTGGGTCATCGACCATGTCGCTCGGCTCAACGCCGTTGGCCATGAGTTCGGTAACGAGAGCCCTGAACTCAATCTCGATTTCTGTTTTCGGTTCTTCAACAAGTTCCGGGACTGCTACTTCAACTTCTCCGGTGACGTCTGCCGTTGGCAAAGGAACATTCGCTTCTTCCAATTCGTCACCTGCAGCTTGCATTTCTTCGAAGCCGTCGGTTGTTGCTTTTGTAATCGCTTCAGTGACGGATTGTGGTCCCTCGGGCGATTCCGTTTCAATCACAGGAAGCGGTACGGATTCTTGCTCCGGGATGGTGACATCTGCTGCTTCAACTGTATCGGATCCAGGAGATTGCATTGGCTCTGGAGCAGGTGCAGCCGGTTCTTCTACAACGACAGGTTCTGGTGTTGCAGGTTCTGCAGCACGACCTACGCCGAGAATTTCTGCCTGTTGTCGAGCCAATTCCGCCGCCTGTCGGCGAGGAAGACTTACGAAGCACTTGTTCGGGATTGACGTCGGTGGAAACGGAAGATAATACCGTTCAATCGCTGGAAGACTTGGGTGGCGAAAACAAATCATGGTGATGTTCTCGAATGCTCTTTGAGCAGGAACGTCCACTGAGAATGGTACGGGTTGAATCGAGATCGAACCACGAACCCACTTTTCATTGGTGATCATATGCTGCATCCACGGTCCTAAGTCCGTTGTTGCGAGGTCAAGGAATTCAAATGAGGCGTCTCGTGGGTTCAAGCCTTGTTCTTCCAACAAACGAGCCTCTGCACGGGGACGGTGAAACACGCCAATCACTGGCTGACCATGCTCGACCATGTCGCCGTGCATTTCGAGGATTTTGCGTTCTTTTCTTGGACAGATAAGCATGACTTGCATACGCAATGCTTCAGCATCGAAGATGTCGTGCCAACGCTCTTCGGCCTCAGAAAGGAGCCCATCGATGGTTGTTCCCGGAATCATTGCTGTTATGCCCATGCGCTCACGTCTACGATGATGCAGAGGTGGGATTTAGGTCTACTGCTCAAAGTATTTCTTCAAGTAGGCTAATTCTGCGAGAAGAACAACGCCTCCTGCTGCACCACGGATGGTATTGTGAGACAATCCAATGAACGAGACGACACCATTCTCGACGGATTTAAGCTGGACGGTCGTTGTCATTCCTGCCTTGAGGTCCACAGTCGGATTGAGAGGGTTCACGGATTGTCCATTCCATAGATGTTCTTCTCGGCTTGGTTCGGATTGAATGCACTCCATAAGGAATGTTGGTTGACTTGGAAGTGCATGCGTTTGTTCCTTCGATTGCAGCAAAGATGCAACCACATCAAAGGTCGGTGTATTGTCGACATGCAGTTCGACATGAACGATGTGCCCGTCGCGTTCTTCCACGCGCTTGGTTTGCACGTCCCACTCGGCATTGAGGTCCAGAATACGTTCAATTTCCTCGACGATTTTCTCAGCCTCTCCAGGGATTTCTTGATCGATTGCTTGCATTTTCAACTCCTGATTGTGAAGGAGTTTCCAACCCGCTCCTGAAAGGGCCTGCTCGCTTCGAGCGACCACCTTGCTAATCGTGTAGTGTTGTGATAGAACAGAAAGGGGGTGAAGAATCGGAACGAGTGTGCAATTTGTTGCACATGCATGGAGGGCCTGACCTGATGGTGCATGAAGGGCCTCGGGATTGACATCAGCAACAACCAAAGAGACTTCAGGATGCATCCGAAAGGCGCTCGCATTGGAGAACACGTGAAGTCCAGCACTGACGAGGTTGGCTTCTATTCTCGACGCGGGCTCGCTTGGCAATGCGCTGAAGACAGCAGCCACGTTTCGGTTCTTGAGCTCCTCTGCTAGGTTTCCGTCGTTGATATCGAGGATTTTGATTTCACTGGAGTCTAGAACTTCTGGCCGTGGTTCATCCAGATGCCATTCGATATCTGCGAGGTTCGTGCCCTGAGATTGTCCCGCAACGGCGACCAATTCGAACCATGGATGCATGGCGAGACGTTGTTGCATGCGTTGCGAGACGAGGCCTGAAGCGCCAAGGATAGCGACATGAACCCTTGACATGTTCCAGTCTCATGCTTCGTCATTTTAGTCCCTTGCATTGTAAAATTGCTGCAAAGCATATCTTCAAGTGCTCGACATTCAAGGCACCCTCATGGAGAACACCATCACCATCGAAGCCTTTGCCCACTGTGACGGCCCATGTGGCGTCTACGACCCTGCAAGTGCACGTGTTGCAGCAGAAGCCGTGCAATCAATGACCAAGAAAATGGTAGCATTGAGCACCGGCGATGCAGACAAGTCCGCTGCCTCCTACATCAACACGATGAGCCGCTACGCAGCTATCAAGGAAGAAGAAGCACAGAAGTGCAAAGACGAACTTCTCGTCCTCTGGACAGATTTCTTCAAGCCTCAACATCTAGAGGCAAATCCAGATCTTCACACAACGTTTTGGATGGCTGCAAAACTTTGCTCAGCGTGCAAGGTTGAAGTCTCCGAACAACACGCACAGGAGTTGATGGATGCTGTTGAAGCCATTCACAACATGTTCTGGGCAACCAAGGGGCGAGACGTCTCTTGGGTCCGTGCAAGTTGAGGCGATTCATTGGAATCAATGGCTGTGGTCGTGAACGGCGACAGCATGTGGCCAACACTCAAGGATGGGGAAACCATCAATGTGAATGTCCTGTACAAGCAACATCTGCAACCAGGAGACCTCGTTGTATTCCCTGATCCACGCAATACCTCGAGAATGTGCATCAAGCGATTGAAGCGTATTGAGGAAAATGGCCTTTTTGTCGAAGGGGATAATCCAGACCCAACCGCTTCGACCGATTCACACAATTATGGGCTGATTCCCCTTGAATCAGTGATTGGATTCAAACGCTAATTTTCCTTGGCCTAACTCCTCCTCGACAGGAAGAGGGAATAATTTGCGTACGAGGAGTTTTCTTAGAATCGATGAACCGTCTCGTAGAGAACCCAACTTCGCCTCACCAACTCGGGCACTGTAGGAAATCGGCACGTTGGTGAGCGGGATTCCAGTGATGGCGCATTGCGCATACATCTCGGCCTCGATTTCAAAATCCATGCTGTTCAGGTTCATCAGGACCAAAGCCTCTCGATCAAAGAGCCAAAATCCGCTGCAAACATCATGGATTTCAAGGCCGTGAAGGATTACTGCAGACCAAGTGAGAAGATGATTCCCAATCCAGTTGACCGGTGACATTGCATCACTGGCTAAGTGGCGATTCAATCGATTTCCGACAACGACCATTCCAGATTCAAGTTTCGAAAGCATCCTCAGCATGTCCACTGGGTTGTAGGTTTGATCTGCATCAAACATGATGACCGCATCGTATTGATGCTGGAGCGCATAGGTGAACCCCAATCTAACTGCTTCTCCCTTGCCCTTTGAAGGTTGGACCAAGACAACACAACCACTCTCGGTACCAACTTGTTGGGATGAATCCGTACTCTTGCCATCAACAATCACGATATCGGGTTGCCAACCCTCTTCTTCAAGCGATGCGTGTGGTATTGTACTCAATACCGTACGCAACCCCTCTGCCTCATTGAGGACAGGAAGGAGAATCATCAATCGTTTCACGTTTGTTTCTTACAGAAGGTTGCTTTTCATGCCTTCGCAGGATTTACTCGATTCAATTCCAAATGATGAATCCGTAAGCCAGTTGAATCAACGATTTGTGAACTTCGTCCAGAAAATCCGAGAGGGTTGATCCAAGGTGACCCATCTGAATTCAATTTGAATTCAACATGTAGTTGCTGATCGAGTTGTACATTTTGACACGCCATGTCCCAACCTCCTGACTTCTCTAGGCTCAAGGATTGATTATTGAACCTGATCGAATAGTCTTCAAACGAACCAATTTGTTCGTACACAAGACATACCTTGTACAAGCCCTGCAGACTCGTTTGATTCACGATATCATTCCAGACAAAGGTACCTCTTTGAGTCAGGACAATTCGTTCATCACCTCGTTCAAGTGGATCATTAAAACGGTGGTTGCGCCAAGGATCTTCCTCTAATGCACATCCCTTCATTGTGATGCATTCATCTTGGCTGAGTGCAACATTGGAGGAAACTCTGATGGGTGATGGCTCGCTCCAAAGTTTCCAATATCGCGCTCCGGAAAACTCCTGTTCCATGCTCCAATAAGGTGATGTGCCCAAGGTCAATGCAATCGTTCCGATGGGGCTTGAAACTGCGTAACCAATGCCAAGTCGGTTCAGGGTTTCGATATCATCCATACGAATGGCTGTTGTTGCCGCACCCTGGATGGATTCATCCAATGTCAGAAGACCGAGTGTTGGGATGCTTGTTGACTGAATTGACGCATCAAGGGCGTAACTGTGTCCCCAGTGAACGTTTTCAGAATACACGAACTTGTCTGGGGGATGATTCATCAGATATGTTCGAAGTTCAGCATCGCCAGAGGTTGTTGCATGGAGTTCCTCATGCGTTGAAAGGTTGGTCAACAAACCAACGCTCATCATCGATCCGATGACGAGCATGACAAGGAAAATCGTGCTGTACAATGGTCGAATGAATGGATCCATTTCCAATCCGAACCATGCATTTTCCTCATCGACGGTTGTGAACGAGGTCGATCGACTCGCAAGTAAACCTACAATCACTGCAAGGGGGACATGATAGGCATGCAATGCCATCGAGTAAAGTGTGTAAGAAAGGAGGCTGAGAAGCTGGATGTTTGCCAATCCTTCGATGAGATGAACGAATGAAAGAAGCCACAATGCTAGGAACCAGAGGGAAAGCAGTCGGATTTCGAGACTCTTCCGTCCCATGAATATCGCTATGCTCGCAAAGAGCATCAGCGAACCATTGAACATGAGCATAGGTTTTCCGCCTTGCCATCCATATTCCGCAAAGATTGGTTCGCTCAGCATACGTGGTGCGAAATAGATGAGTGCGATGATGAACATCGAGGTCACAATGAGAATCGACGTAAGGAAGATCGGCTTTTGTTGGGATTGTTCATTATCGGACAATCGTTCACGAGAAAGGAGGCTGGCAACAAGCAACGCAGCGAGGTAGATAGCTCCAGTGGGATGGATGAGAACGGTGCAAATTGAGAGGAATACAAAAGCGAGCAGATGATACCTGAGTGATTGTTGAATTGGTCGTAGGACAATCATCAATCCAACGATTAATCCCAATTGACTCGCAACGGTAGGGTAGCCTGAATCAAACACTTTTGCAAACAGCGCCAAGGATGCACCCATGGCTAGAACGCTTGAAGCACCTGCGCCGAGCCGATCCATGCTTCCCCAAATCCCAAGGAGGAGGGCAAAGAGGGAGAGATGGCCCAAAACGAGTATGGATTGTTCAATCGATGATCCTGTTACACTCACGCTCCAGGCGAGAAGTGTTGGAAAAGCAGGTGGATATGTCCACAATCCTGCATTGGGTGATGGAACCTCGAACGTGCCTGACTGGGCGACATGGCTTGCAAGTGTGCTAAAACCAATCCAATCAACACCAAACGGGCGATCAAACATGATGATTGGGACCAATGTAAGAAGACAAAAGCACCCCGCCGCAATCTGCAGCAATGGATTTCGGTTGTTTTGGAACCATTGCTGCGCAGCAACTTCCTGTTCAATTTCAGGCTCGGATTCACTAAGAACGAGGCCATGAATCGCAGCTTCCATTTTTTGCCATTGTGTGTATGTGGTTCGTTCGACGTGTACTTTGCGGAACAAAAAAGCAATCGACAATGCGTTGACAGTGATGAGTGCAATGGTCAAATTCGTTATGCTCCATGCTTGAAGGACAAACAACAATCCTGATGTTCCATACATGGCTAAAAGCCCGATTGGGAAACACAACAATGCCTTCCGGAAGGTATCTGCAGAAGCATCGAGGATACGCAATAAGGCAAGACCTGGGGCAATGGTCGGTAGGAGAACTGCAAGCACAACCTCCCACATGCTTGACCGCTGGTTCAAGCATCACATCAAGTTCATGCATGAACTCTTAGAGGTGAATCCCTTCTTACGTCCATGTGGGGTTGTCCAGACCGAGCAGGGAGCGGAAAGAATACGTTTCACCCAATCGTACTTCTTCCTGATGAATACTGGGTCCTAAATCTTCAGAAACCACAAACGACGTGGAATCAACAGTACGAATACACCGTCGGTCGATACGATGAAGATCGTCGCGGAATGTACACGCAAGACCTGTTTGGTGGTGAGCGAACCATTCACGTTGGGCTTGACATTGGTGGTCCTGTGCAAACACCGATTTTTGCGTTTGAGGATGGAAGGATTCACAGTTTTGCAGACAACGATGAGGATGGATCCTACGGTCCAACCATCATTACAGAACACTCGATCGAGATTGATGGTGAACATCAAACCATCTGGGTTCTTCATGGTCATTTGTCTCGGGAATCGTTGAACGGATTGGTTGCAGGCGCACCCATCTCAAAAGGCGATGCGATTGGGAAGATGGGTGAAGAATTCGAAAACGGAGGTTGGCCTCCGCACGTCCACATACAATTGTCTATGGTTGAACCGACAGAACCAGACCTAGAAGGCGTTGTCTCACCAGAACATCGCAATGCTGCGCTCAAGCGGTATCCTGATCCTCGAAACATCCTCGGGCTACTCTATTGATGCATCATCAGAAAGATAACCCTTCAAAGCTTGAATTGGGCGAATGGCTGCTGGATCTTTGCCATGAAGCAATGCAAGGGCAATGGTGAGCCAATCCATGACAATGCAGTGATGAAGTAGGACTTCCAGTAACGAGGTTCCCTCTCCATGAATTCTCCATGCAAAATCCGTTGGCGTATGTTCAATCATCCAATCGACTCGGCGGCGTACGCGTGGATGCATTCCATCCCATGTCAGAATGAGTACTGCCTGATTTTCTCGAGCAGGATCGGCATCATCCGAGACGCCTCCCCACGCGACAATTTCGTTGTGATTCATTTCGGGAACAATTCCAATTCGAGCGAAACGTCCTGAATTTTCATTCAACTGATTCTTGCATCGCACTAAGGCTGGTTGCATTTCTGTTGGTCCAAGCAATGCAATGGGATGTTCTCGAAGAGCCATCGCGAGTTCGAGCAATGGCGTGCCCGATGCATTACGGAAATCGTTTGCTTGACAAGCATATTCCAAACGAACGAGCATGGCTTCTCGCTCATCATCAGCTTGTTGAGGGATTAATCCAAGATGTTCCATTAATGCGAGTTGGCGTGAAAACAAGTGGCCGAAGGCGGTACGTGGCGGTTGACCACCAATCGATGGAATGAGGTGACAGTTTTCATGCAACTCGCAAAGTCCTGCGAGAACACCACCAGTTGCGATGACGACGACGGTAGCGCCTTGTTTGAGAGCCGACTCAGTTGCAGCAATCGTCTCCTCTGTATTTCCACTGTGTGAAGTGGCCAAAATTAACCAGTCAGATGTCCACCACGATGGTAATTCGTAGCCTCTGTGGACGATGAACGGCTTTGAACCTGAAGCATCAGCAATTCGTGCCAAAAAATCGCCCCCGGCAGCAGAGCCACCCATTCCGAAGCAGAGTACGCCATTCCAATCACTGGATTTCAGTTGTTGAAGCCATGGAAGGTGTTTCTCATCAACTGCCGAGAAGCCACGTTCAAGATCAGAAACAAACGACTGGGTAAATCCAATCATACCTTCAGAATCCAATTGTTGAGACAAGTCGTCGATGCTGATCGTCTCATCGGCCATGGTTCTATGGAAGGTTTGACCTTCATATGGGCTCCTATCAATTCGAGTGGTCAAGCGCCATATCGTGCAAGGCGATGAATTCGCCATCAACTCGAGCAAGACGTAATTGAGTGGCACCATCATAGTCCCATGGAAGACGAACTGAGGTCATTTGCCAGGTATTTGGGTCTAGGAATTCGGCTGCAGAATCATCACGATTGAGAATATCCACGACGATGTGGTCGTTCATCTGCGACAATACTTTCACGCCATCAAGATCTCTCCACGTTGCACCTGTGCGTTCTTGGCGAGAAATACGCTCCATAATGGCGCCATCCTTGCTCCAAGAACTCGGCCGCCACAATTCGCCTCGCCAACGAACAACGTCACCGAGGTCGTAACCGGGCTTTCGATAGAGAAGCGTCAGTCGTGTAACATCGACACCATCTTTTCGTCCCACTGTCGAATTCGTTTCTGTGACTTGCCCGCCCCAGTTCTCAATCAAATGGCGCCCCCATGCACGGGCAAGTCCTTTCGAACCCATGACAACATCGTATCCACCCGTAACGGGACCTTCATTGGTGATGAAAAACATTGGATCATCGCTGAGTTGTTCGATAACATCGTCAAGACTTGCGCGTAGATTGTTGAGTTCGCTTTCTTCCAGTCTGCGACCGGTTGAGCGAAGTTGAACAGTCGCCTCGAAATAATTTCCAGCTCGCCGTGTGCACGTTAAACACACACCGTTTGAACGGCGAGCTCTCATGGTGTGTTCCTCAGTGTACAAGAGATCGTCAATGACCCCCTCCATCTGCATGTGGAGCAACGTGTGTCGATCTGAAACCGTCCTAGGTTCGAATCCCAAACCGATTTCTTCGGCTCGTTCGTGGAACGAAACGTTGCGCTGAATCAACTCGTCCCACAACGTATCCTCTGGGATGTTGACCCAACGGCCTTGAATATCGATTAGTCCACAGCGAGCACATTGCGTAAAATTCGTGTTTTCGGGGACAATGGCAAGTTTGGTTCGCTTGCGTGTGCATGCTTCACACATTTTGTCGGTGAACAGAGGTGGCTCGTTGCCGCACACGAGGCAAAAATCTCCACCTAGTCCGCGACTCAATGAACTCACTCCTGTTCATGGTCGGCCGTCTTGAAACTTCGTTCAACCGCTTCAATTCGCTTCTCGAGGTCGTTGCTGCGTGCAAATACTGTCCACGTCCAAAGGCCGATGGCAGCGAGCATGCCGAGATATGCCACAGCAAGATACGTCATTCCTTCGTCCATGTTTACACCTCATCCTTTGCTTCTTGAATCCTTTCCAATCGTTGCTCGAGCGATGTGATTCGCATGCTCATCAGCACATGACCGGTAATGAAAACTGTGAACGAGATCGCACCCAGCATGAGGATGAGGAACATTTCCTCGTTGAGGCTCCCACTTTCCCCGCCACCAATCACTGGACCAGGGTGACGAATTTGCCATAACCGCGTGGCAACGTACGTGACTGGAACGAGTATGAATCCAAACAGACCAAAGGTGGAAAAGGTATCTCTCGTTTCCACCCCATCGATTTGAGCTTGCCTACCCAAAACGAGGAACATTGCAAGGAATGTGAGGAGTCCAAATGTATTCAATCGAACGTCTGTCCAATCCCAGGGAACACCCCACTCTGCAGAACCCCAGACCATACCGCTCCATACGGTCATCAAACCTGTGGCAAGTCCGGCTTGTGCACCTGCGACATGCATTTTCCAGCCGAGGTCGGAACGCTTGAAAAACCACAATGCAGAACCTACGAAAAGGAATCCAAAAGCGATGAATGCAGACCATGCTGCGGGAACGTGCCAGTAGAAAATCCGTTGAGCTTCTGGTGATTCAAAAGCATTGATGGAAACACTCGGTGCTTTGAGAAATGCAAGCCCGAGGGTCATACCAATTCCGATGAATCCAAGCAAGAGAATCACCTCTGCCAACCGCTTGGTCATGTTTATTCCACCGAACCTTTTGCTTTCAATAATTGCATTTACAACAGGCCAGAATCGGTAATCCATTGAACAAGCAGAGCAAATGGTAGAATCAGAATCGGTGTCAAAATCCGAGTAAATGCAGCACGAGGTCGTGCAAGTCGAGATGTGGTGAGATCCATCCATCGCACCATCAGCATGGTTGAGGTGGTCAGCAATCCGCCAATGGCTACGAGTGGCAATGAAACGTCGGCATTAAACCCTAATTGAGTCAACGCAGTCAGTCCTGAACCAAGGAGGAGACCGTGGATGTACGAGTTCGGAATACCTTGGCGATGGGCTTTCCACCAATCCAGCGCTCTGTGTTCATGCAACATTGAAACCATGTTGTCGCCAACCAGGCCAGCCGCGAAAGCGGCACTAAGGAACAATCCAGATGCTTGCATCAATGAGGAATCAACCGCTGAAGCGTCGACGAGTGCAAGGAGAATCCCAAGGGTGAGGAATCCGGCTATGCCATTGCTAGCGACTGTAGACAACGTGCGTTGATTGAGCAAAAATCCCGTTCGGAACGCTGGGTTGTTTTTGTGCAATGATGCGTTCATGTCGTCCTTTACTCCTTTCGATTCCTCGAAAGCTTCGTTCGTTTCCATCGTATTCCCAGTGAGAAGATGCGTCGCACAACCCGTCAAATCGATATGATGACTTGCAAGGAGAATAGCGTTTCCTCGATTTCGAAGTTCATGCAAATCCTCAACCAGTAAGGTGCGTGATGCTGCATCAAGTCCTGCCGCTGGTTCATCCAACAACAAAATACGGGGTGATGGACCTACAAATCCTGGCAACATTCCAGCGAGCATGGCTACTTTGCGACGTTGACCGCCTGACAAGTGCGCGATTAGATCGTGCTTTCGATGGGCTAGATTGTAGCGTTCGAGCCATGGATCGATGTCAATACGTCCTCCTGCAAGGTCAAGGGCGTTGAGAAGATGTTCTTCGACACGTAGGCTTCCAACGCACCCATCGGATTGCAGCGTTAATCCGAATGCAAATTTGGGTCGTTTTGAACTACCAGATGCATCGATGAGAACGTCTCCCTTGTGGAGGACCTGTCCTTGTTCAAGAGGTAAAAGGCCAGCTGCAACTTCAATTATGGTTGACTTACCTGCTCCGTTTTTGTCGTTCAAGAGCACAAGTTGTCCACTTGTGACGTCAAGGCTCACATCACTAAGCACGAGTGAGGTGCCACGGCGAACCGAAACGCCGTTTAGTGACAACAGCGCTTCGCTCATGTTCCAATCCAAAACACACACATGAATGAATGCTACGACAGGACAAGACCCATAGTCGAGCAAATGGTCGGAGATGTATGGGGCAGTTGTATCTTACAACATTCGGAGCCTCTGAATGGATTATTCTGAGTGTGTGGATTCTCGCAGTTGTGTCTCCCATTGCGTATTCTATCCGAAACAAGACGCCGATTGCGCTGGGGATTTCCGTTGGGTTACTGCTGGGTTACATCGTCCAATACGCGTTTGTTGTTATGGCTTCGTACGGTCTTGAGTTTCGGTTCGTATGGTTTGACTTCTGGCTGATTCCTGAGCGATTGGATTCCGTTGTCTACTACCCAACCCTGTTCACAGCAGGCTTCTTGCATAGCATGAGTGATGTGACGCACGTGCTTGGTAATGTTTTGGTCATTGCTTTGGTGGGCATTCCTCTTGAACAACGCTTGGGAGCCAAACGCTTCACAGTCGTCTATGTGACAGGATTGCTCGGAGGTTCAATTGCCTGGGTCTTCTTCAACAGCGGCTCAGGAACACCATCATGGGGCGCTTCAGGAGCTGCATATGGTCTGCTCGGAGCATACCTCTCTGGCTGGCCTCGTGATGAAATTCCATTCCCTCTCATTTTGATCCGGCCTTGGCCGGTTACCATCATTGCCTTGTTCTATTTTGGATTTGAGTTGGTACGAGCGTTCAACACGGTTGGCCTCGGTGGTTATTCCACCGTTGCCCACATGGCGCACATTGGAGGATTTGTCGCTGCTTACGCTTTGCTTCCATTGGTGGCAAGAGGCGGGCCATACCCATTGGGTATTGTCGATGGAGGGCCGAAAGGATTCGGACATTCAAGAGCTGGATTTGACCAGATCAAATCATCCATGGTTGATGTATCTGGCATCGACGACCCATGGACAGAACTTGGACTTGACGTTCCGAAGAATCTACGCGAGCCACTTCGAAAATTGAAGGAAGCTGGAGATGAAGCGGAAACGCGAATTGCATGGATGGAGCACATTGCCGAGGCTGGCGACTGCCCTGTTTGCCTCGCCCCATTGGGCATGGTCGAACGCCGTACAGGGCCCCAACTCCAATGTTCGAAAGAACCGAAGCACTTGTCATGGCCAAAGCATGGATAATCAGGGCCAATCAACACACGTTGGAGCGATACCATCAAAATATATCGATTTGTGGTTGGGTATGGCGATTATGCGCGGATGGTCTCATCACTCAAATCCAAGGCAGGCGTTGTTCTTGGTTTTGCTCATGCTTTTGCTGCCTATGGCATCGCAAGTTCAGGCGATAGAAACGCTCCCTGAGACACAAGAACCAACACACGCGCCTCCAATTCTGGTCGAAGGCTTGCCACCGCTCATGTGTGGTGAGGAGTTGTGTGACCGACCACTTAGAATGTACGACCGTCAAGGGCGAGATGCCGCTTTGGATTATGGATGGTGGCAGGCCTATGGCCCAGACCTCGACTGGAATGGTATGGATGACCGTCTTCAGCGTGTTCTAGACGGAATGGATTCTGTATCACCAACAGCGATCATTGGTGCAGACGGGCGAAAGACTGTCGCAATCGTAGTAGATTATGCATGGCACCCCTCAGAACCAGAAATCCAATCACTCAAATCAACACTTGAAGCACATGGCTGGGTTGGTGTGGAAAATGGCGCATGGTTTGAAGTGCTCAGGAGCATTGACAGCATCGTTGTTGACAAGGTTCCGGTTTCAGCTCTGATGGACATCTATCACCTTGAAGGGGTTGTCGTCATAGAGATGCAAAACGTCATGGCTCCAGTGAATGACGTCGCTGCAAAAGCAGCTTTAGCACGTCCATCTCTGGAGTATGGGAACACTGCAAACGAACTCGGTTACTATGGAACAGGTGTCGTCATAGCAGTTATGGATACAGGTGTTGATAACGAACACCGCTCTCTCAACGACTTTGATGATGTTGATGATGCGCCAGATGCAGATGCTTCGACATACAGCGATCAAAAGTGGGTTGCAGGTTTTGATGCAACATCTCCCAATCCGAATCCAGATGGCTCCACAGATCCCGATGATGGTAACGGTCACGGAACACACGTTGCAGGTTCGGCACTGGGTACGGGGGATTCATCGCGTGTTCACAGAGGAACAGCACCTGGTGCTGCTTTGGTTGACATCAAAGTCCTCACAGATGGCGGAGGAACCAATTCACAAGCGAGTCTGGCAGGCATTCAGTGGATGATCAACAACAAAGATACGGACTGGGGAATCAATTCGACGTACCGGGGTATCCAAATCGCTTCCATGTCTTATGGTTCGGTTGGCACACCGCTCAACTCTGGTGACCAAGGTGATAACGGGACAAGCGCAGAAGCCTCACTCATCAATCAAGCGACCGCTGAAGGCATTATTTGCGTTGTAGCTATCGGTAATGACGGCAGCAACAGAGTGCCTTCTCCTGGAAGTGCTGATGGCGCAATAACAGTTGGCTCAGTGAACGACAAGAATACGATTCTAAGAGACGATGATGAGCATTCAGATTTCTCAAATTGGGGTCCACGACTTAGTGATGGAGACGATGACGAGTGGGATGAACTCAAGCCGGATATTACCTCTTACGGGCACAACATTGTTTCAGCGACATATGGTACATCGCTCCCAATCCCCGGTGACACAGGACTTGCGGACGACCAATACGATTCAAAGTCGGGAACGAGCATGGCAACTCCTATTGCATCAGGAGTCGTTGCTCTGATGCTGGAAGCAGATTCCACCCTTACGCCTCAAGAAGTCAAGGATATTCTTCGAAACAGTTCCGAACAAAGAGGAGATCCATACGACGAATCCTTGTCAGAAAGGTGGAATGATAAATACGGATTTGGAATCATTGATGCAGCATGTGCCGTCAATTCAATTGAGGGAAACCCTTGTGACAACGGGTTTGTGGTAAAAGAATCCAAGAGCGATGTCAATGTTAGTTATCCTTCAAATGGCACTTGGCTGTTGAGTGATTCATTCACTCGAATTTCTGGAGAAGTCAACATGACCGAAATAGATTATCAGCGCGTTGAGTTGTACATCGAACAGCATTTCTACGACAGAGGGCCAAAGATGCTCATGAATTGGACTGAAGCTAACGGGTCGATGGAAAATTGGTTCCTTGATGTTGAGATTCAAGATTCATGGGTCGATTACAGCTCAAACGAGAAATTCTTACTCCTCCAAGCCAAAGCCTCCGACGATGATGGTAATGTCTCCAACGTGGCATATCGAAAGTTTAAGGTGTCTCGTGAAAGTATTTTGATCGATACGCCAATTTCGCGAAACGCCTTATCCGGTACCGTTGAAGTCAAAGGTGAAGTCGAAGGCGTGGAGCATGAACGAATTGAGTATCGCGTGGATGATGGTGACTGGTTGTTTGGTAGTTCAATCCAGACAAACAACAATCCTGGCGATGATGGAAAATCGAGTTGGTCCTTCAATTGGGACACAACTGAAATTGATGATGGATTCAGACAACTTTCTGTCCGAATGGTCAACAACTCTGGAAAAGAATCACAAATCGCTCAGAGAAGTTACACCATCGATAACATAGAACCTGCCCCATCGCTTCGATTTACAGGAGATGTCGAGGTACTGAATCGAGGCATGCCTGCAGAAGAAGCGTATCAAGGAAGTTTACTCGAGCTCAAATTCGACGTCTACAATGCAGGCGATGCTGATGCCTCGGATATTTTCGTTCGATTGGTTGCCCCTGGCGATGAATCTGAAGTGTATCCTTCGCAAGGGCTCATCCCTGAACTTCCGAAAGGAGAATCGGTTCAGGTTACATTGTTTTGGTCAGCGACTGTCGCAGGATCGCATGATGTTCGAATCGAACTTGACCCGAACAACGCACAAGGAGACCCTGATACCTCGGACAACGTGTACGTTTTGAATTATGAAATTCTACAACGACCAGATCAACCTGTACTGCGCTATTTGCCCGGATTCGTCACCACCTTGCCCGTTGTGCCACTTGTTGATGAAGAATACAAAATCGACATACGGATTGACAACCTCGGCAAATCGGAAGCATTCTCACTCGACATCGCACTCGAGTATTGGATTCCTGAGGCTGGCTGGCAATTGATTGACGAAGAGCGTGTTGGATTTGTTCCAGGGGCTACCAGTGAATCGGGTTACACCATGGTCGATTTTAGACACCAATCGGAGAAGATAGGCGCAGTACTCTACCGTGCTACGCTTACTGGAGATGGTGTCGAAAGTGATTACAGCCAAACAACGTTCAGTGTCATTGTCAGTGATGTATCAACCGTTGCAGGTTCAACCACACTTTCCCTCTCGGATGGTGAATACCCGGTTGCATTCGTAGGCGTAGAATCCTCAACACTCGTGTTTACTTCTGTCGATGGAGAACTTCATGCTCGGTCTTTGAATGACAACCTTTTGCTTCTTACAGACACGCTCGTTGACGACAACTGGGAAGGGGAGCTCGATGTTTATCTCAGAGATGACGGATTGGTACATGCTGCATGGACGAGCCGCCAACAAACTGAGCAAGGATATTTTATGACCAACATTGCCATGACTTCTTTTTCTCCTGCAGGGCAAATGCTCCCTATTCATACGCATCTTACACCTCTAAAAATCTCCGAGGGCAAATATTGGGGACTTGATTTGACCGAAGATGATGGGACCATGGTCTTGTCTGGATACCACCGAAATATCTCAACGGGTGGTTCTTGGAGCGATGTCACTTCCATTTTCAGTTTGCATTCTTCCTCACCAGATGTGGGCGAGAGTTGGAGTGAACCAAAGACGCATCTTGCAAACGTAGAGATTCATCCTGATGATGGTGACAAATTGTCAACTGTCCTTGATGATGAGATTTTGCACATTCTCTTCCAACAGGAACGAGACGATGTTACGGGTGTAGAGAGAAGTGGATTGATGTATACAAAAGGTGACCTTTTGTCTGCTTCATGGTCGTACCAGTCTTCAATTGGAGATGATGCATCTTCTGCACAAATATCGATCATCAACATCGATAATCAAAAAACCATCTTCGCATCTTGGATTGAAGGTTCTGGTCAAAATGCAGAGATTGTAACGATTGCTACACAAGGTGATTGGGATGAGGATGTACATCGTGTTCAGGCACCGGGCGCAACCATTCTCATATACACTCAACGCAATGATATGGTTGAAGTGATTTACGACGAAATCACAGTCAGAGGAAAAGTTGCTCGCTATGGGATTCTGACAATTGACAACGAGCAGCCGGTTATTGGCCTTGGTAACATTGTATCAGAGAACGGAGTTCTTGGTTACAGTATGAATAACAAGGATGGAATTCTTTTCCTTGTCTCTGAAACAGGACGATTCTCAATGCAGAAGTTCCTACTCGATGAAGAACAAGAGGCTGGGGAGTCAAAATCCTTACTTGAGCAATTGTTGGAGCCTCTACCTGGTTCGGACGAAACGAAGGTGAGGATATTCCTTGGCCTTGTTTCAGTCCTCTTCATTTTGTTTGTTCTTGTTGTGATTTCTCTCCGATCTGGCAGAAAAGAGGATAACATCGCTGATGCGGCCATCGTAGAGGAAGACGAAGTTGCCATCCTCGTTCAGGTTGAAGAAGATGAGCAAGAGGAAGAATTGGTTGCCACAGTCCCAATTACTCCTCCTGTACAGGTCGAGATGGAGGAACCCACGCTCGCAGCTGAACTGGAAGCAAAGAGCATTGCTGGCGAAGGGAATGCACGATTGAATCGTCGCATGAAGAGGAAACAAGATCGTGAGATAGCAGAGATTGTTTCCAAAGGACTGCCTCCGTTGCCAACTCCAACACCGTTACCGGAACTACCAGCTGCCGAAGCATTACCACCTCTACCTGTAGCAGAGCCCGGAACTGGTGCGCTACCGCCATTAGCAGATTTGCCTCCTCTTCGTCGCCAGGCGGTATGCCCCTCATGTGGCGCAAATTTCCCGGTAACCGATTTGATGCGGGCTCAAGTGATGTGTCCAATCTGTTCAGAAAGATTCAACCTTTGAAGTGGTACAATGTGTGGAATTTTTGGCTACATTGGTCACCGTAATGCTTCATCCCTGCTCGTCAAAGGATTGTTACGTCTTGAATATCGAGGCTATGATTCGAGTGGTGTGGTTGTCAAGAATGGGCAATTGCAATCTTACAAGGACATCGGGAAAATTTCAGAGATGGCTACATCGTTACCTGACTTCAAAGGCTCGATGGGCATTGCTCACACACGCTGGGCAACACACGGTGGAGTTACGAAAGAAAACGCCCACCCTCATCTCAGCAATGATGGAAAAGTTGCAATCGTACACAATGGTATTCTACAGAATTCCGATGCTCTACGTAAGCGTCTCAAGCGGGCAGGTGTTCAACTCAACTCGGAAACCGATTCTGAAGTGTTTTGTCACTACATTGCGATGGCTCTGGAAGAGGGTAAAGAACCCCTTGAAGCACTTCAGAGTGTTCTCTCAATGGCTAGAGGGACGTGGGGGGTTTGCGTCCTGTTTCAAGAATACGACTATGTGCTCTGCGCTCGGAATGGTTCACCTCTCATTATTGGCCGAGGAAAGGACGAGATGTTCATTTCAAGTGACCCTCACGCAATTCGAGAACACACCGATCAACTGGTTGCACTCGAAGATGGACAAATCGCAAAGCTTGATGCACACGATTTCCAAGTTATGCAAACGGATGGCCAAGAGGTTGAATCCCACCTTCTTCAGTTGGAAGAAGAATGGGGTGAAAGCGAATTAGGAGCATATCCTCACTTTATGCTCAAGGAAATTCATGAACAATCTCAGTCTTTGCAGCATTGTATTTCGGGCCGATTACGTCATGCTGAGGGGACATCAGTACTCGGTGGTCTACAGGTACAACCCCAGAAACTTGCACAACTCCCTCACGTCCGTTTGATTGGTTGTGGTACGGCTTTGCATGCTGCTCAGATTGGGCAGATCCTGATTGAACAGTGGGCAAGAATCCCTGCAGTTTCTCATGTTGCAAGCGAATTCAATGCTAACGACCCAGTCATCAATCCAAAAGCGCTCCACTTGGCGATATCTCAATCAGGAGAAACAGCCGACACGCTCTCAGCGGTCAAGGAAATTCAACGAAAGGGAGCGGATGTCTATGGCATTGTGAATGTTGTCGGCTCGAGCATTGCAAGGCAATGCGGAAAAGGGGTCTACATCCACTCTGGGCCAGAACAATCCGTTGCTTCAACAAAGGCGTTCACGAACATGGTCGGTGCCCTTGCCTTGTTCGCTCTACAACTTGGTCGAAGCCGTCATCTTTCAAAGACCAAGGGAAAATCAATCATTCGAGAAATGCGTACTCTCCCTGAAAAGATACGAACGTACCTCGAGCAGCCTGGACCAATCGAACAAGCTGTTGAGTTGGTTACGAAGGCGAAGAGTGTTCTGTTTCTGGGAAGAGGCATTTCTTCGCCAGTTGCTTCTGAAGGGGCTCTCAAACTGATGGAGATTGCTTACATTCCGTGCCTTGCCTATCCAGCAGGTGAAATGAAGCATGGGCCAATCGCACTGATTGAAGAGAATTCACCCGTTGTTGTCATCGCTCCAAACGATGGCGTTCAGGAGAGAACTCTGAACGCAATCCATGAGTGCAAAGCACGTGGTGCAAAAATCATCCTGATTCATGAGGAAGGAGATCCTATCTCTGAAACTGCGGATGTGAGTATCCCAATTCCATCAACGATGCCTATGTTGACACCATTGTTGAGTGTCCTACCGACTCAACTGATTGCCTATCACGCAGCTCTCGCTCTCGATAATGATGTGGACCGCCCTCGCAACCTCGCGAAATCTGTGACGGTTGAATGATTAAACAACTGTAAAGCGTTGTTCTTCTTCCTTCCAATTGAATGGTTTGTAACCCAATGCATGTCGTGTGTGACGCATTTTGATGATGCCGAGTTTGCGTTGAACATCGTCCTCTTTTCGATCCATTACGAGATGAATAACTCCATCTGAAAGATAGTCTTCTACGCCATATTCTCCAAATTGTTTGTGATTTTCTCCCGTCATTTCACAGATAAAGAACGAGGTCAATTCAAGACGGCGAACTGCTTCAAAGAGTCTAAAAATCTCATCTCGAGGGTTTTCCATCTTGGTGAGCGTGAAGAACGCACCTAGCGAGTCGAAGACGAGCAGTTCAAAACCAATGGACTTCCTGTAATTTGTGAGTTGCTTAATCAATTGACCCATCCAGTCAACACGGTTGCTCATGCCTTGCTCGTCTAGTTGGACACGAAGGTCAGAAAGATCGATGATAGCAATTCGATTACGAACACGAGGGTCGTCTACGTTCATACCCATGTTGGACATGTGCGCTCGCAAAGAATCCTTTCCTTGTTCGAGCGTGACATAGATCCCACTCGTTTCGCCATACAATACAGCGTTGTAGAGCATTGAGAAGGTGACACTCGATTTCATGGCACCAGATGCACCTGCAACGATGCAGATGTGTCCCTTCGGAATTCCGCCTTGCATGTTCTCATCGAGTCCTTCAATGTGTGTGGGAATTCGTTCCATGATGTCCATAGTGTCGCCTCAACATGAAGGAATACGATTCAACACTTGAAATTCACCCCCGATTTGTTTGCAAAATCTGATGTGGTTGATGTGACGTGTTTCGGTTATGCGCATCCTCTTGGCTTCTGCATCTGAACGACGAGGCACCATTCTTCGCCAGCGCTTTGCAAACGTCGAACAAGTCGCGCTCAAGGGCGTGGATGAATCTGTCTCCCACCAGATTCTCTCCAATCAAGTGAAGGAAGTTGCCTCACGCAAAGCAGAGGCTGTCGTACTCAACGATGAGTTCGATGTCGTGGTCGTTTCAGATACCCTAGTCGAGGATCCTGATGACGAACATGTCGCACTTGGAAAACCAGTCTCGAGGGAACAAGCTGTTGCTATGCTTCTCCGATTGCGTGGCCGCCGTCACCGTGTGTGGTCCGCAACGATGGTGCATGCTATGGACAAATGGCATTCAAGCGTTGAATACGCTGTTGTTGAAATCGAGGACTTTACGGATGATGCATTGGTCGAACTCATCGAATCAGACTCTTGGGTTGGTAAAGCTGGTGGCTATGACTTGGCTGGTATGATGGGAAAATACGCTCAATTGATTGAAGGCACAGAGCCGACAGTGTTGGGATTTACTCAGTCTTCTCTTGACTTGCTGGACGACGTTCAATCGATGTTCTCCATGAGTCGATCGTAAAACATCGGCATTCGGTGCCAGTTGTCCGATGGGAATACAGTATGTCGAATGAACAAAATCCCGAGCAAGAAGGATGCAACACTTTGTGTCCCAATCCAAATGTACACCGGCAAGTATTCTCCATCCAAAAGCACGGCTCCATCATAGAGAGACCATGTCATAAGGACGCCGCAAGCAAGGAACATCAACACCAGGTGCCAATGCGTTATCCGTGTTGATGGAGAATAATGCAAGTGATCTTCGTGAAGGAAAATAGCAAACCCGCAGACGACGAAGAAACATGAATAGGCAATCAATAACCAATGTGCAGGCTGAATGTTTGCTATGCCTTCATGTCCTGTCCAAATAGGTGCAATTGAAACGAGTGAGAGCAGGGGCAACAGGAAGTACCCTATGAACACAAATCGAGAATGCGGTTTTGCAAATTTCCCGATGGAGAATCGTAAAACCTTCAACGGGTTCATCATGAAAAATACGTTCAAGAGAAGAACTGCGAAACCGATATCGATTAAATCCTCTGATATCGAATTCCTCGCTCGCAGAAAACTCGCCACAACGTAACCAATTCCTAAGAGGATGAGGATGAGGAACCGAACTGGTAGAGTTTTCGGGTTTGTTGTATTCCAACCTAGCCTGCGATTGAAATGTGAGAGTATGACTGTCGACATCATCATCATGCAAAAGATCCCTACAATGAAAGCAACCCCAACTTGTATCATGCCATCGATTCCACGCATAAACCATGATGCAACGATAAACAACGAGCAGAACACGAGAACCAATCCGGGCGAATATGAGAAAATACCAACCTCTCCTGAGTTGCTCTTCTGTTTGACAATGTCAATCGATGATGGCGTGAGCGTGAGTAAAGCGAGGCACATTAAAACGATACCAATTCCAGAGAATTCGATGAACACGTCCCAATTACCAATGTAGATGCCAATATGAATGAACAATTGCCCAAGACCGTTGAGTTGCAAAAAGTGACGCATTGTTGTCCGTTCAAAGGACGGGACTTTGTACACCAGCGGCAACGTATCAAACGCAATACCAGCAAGGATGGCCATGACAGGTCCTAATGCGAAAAGCGTAATCAAAACAAAGTTCATGATTTCAAGACGCTCAGTGTTCTCGAACAACTCGTAAGGAGAAAAAAATGTTAACCACGCCAGAAGGAATGTTAAGGCGATGAAGAACAACATCGATGATGTAAACAGTTCAAGATAAGAACCTGCGAATTGCTGACGCCTGTCCATCGTTTCACCTCAAGATACGCGCAGCAGACGTGTAATTCCAAGCTCGTGCTTTTCAATATCAACAACGACATCTGCTCCGGGAATCATCAACAACTTGTCTTCCGAATCCAGAGCAAAGACGCCAACACCTACTTGTTCACACATAACTCGTAACTCTCGTCGACAGGCCTGTTGATGCGATTCCATGTGGACCAATGTTCGTAGATCAACGATCACAGTATCCCCTTGAAGCACTCGTTGAGCGATGTCTCGCGTGTGGATACGATGCTTTTCATCTGGCTTAACATACCGAAGCGCTCGTGTTGGTCGAGTCATAACCCGTCCTCCATGGTGTGAGAGATCGTGGAATGGTTCTCCGTCTGGTGTTACTGGTCCATTCCATTCGAAAGAGATGTTTTCGTCGATTTGAGATGTAGGCGTCTCCTCGACAATTTGGGTTTCTACTGCAACAGGTTCATTGGTCAATTGCCTGTTTTGCGTGGAAGCAGGTGCTTCTGCAACTCGAGCCGCACCACCCGCATCTGGGTCCGGGAGTCCAAAGAACTGCCATAGATTTCCCATCGTTATCACAAATCCAAATCATCCAGTAGGTCGGAGAGATTCGTGTCCTGATTCGATGGTGGAGTCATTGAAGGTGTCGGTTGATAGGTAGGTGCAGGTGCTTGATTTGCTGCCAGATATTGCTCACCATAGTACGCCCATTGTTCCATGGTCCAACCAGCCGGCAGGCCAGTGGCTGGGAGTGGAGGGCCTTGATTCACGACTGGCTGTTCAACAAACGGTTCTGGTTGAACAGGCGCTTGTGGTGCTGGCTGCTCGTATGTGGGCAATTCCGAAGGCGCATAACTTGGTAAGGGCGTTGTATCCCATGCTTTGTTCGATGGAGTCTCGACCAAATCTGGCGGTGAACGGCGAGTGATGAGCAGGAACGATGCCAACATGATCACCAAACCAACGAGTCCTAGAATGACGATCGACATGGTTTTAGAGACACCCAATGTATCGCTGAACTCTTCGATGAATCCTTCAGGGGGCGGTTCTGCAACATCGATGGTAAGCGTAAATGTGTCCGTCGAAAGATCGTCATCGGTTACAGTGAGGTTGATCTTCCACGTGCCAACCGGTAAATCGGTTATCGATACTACAGGCCCAGTTTCACCAAGGTCATTCTCGCCTCTCCACTCAAATGTCCAAACGTAGAGCATGTTCAGCAGATCTGAATCTGAGTCCGTTGTCCCATCGGATGAGAGGTTGAGCGTATCGCCCTTCACGAGGTTGTCAAGTGATCCGTTGGCGAACGAAATCTCTGCGCCCGGCAGGACGTTCTGAACTTTGACAACAGCCGAAATCGATGCCATGGCACCATCGTCGTCCTTCACCCATGCCGTAACGGTTCGGAACTGAGGGTTGCTGGTCTCCCATGTGTACTCAAAATGAGTCCCACTCACATCGCAGTCATTGTTCAAGGTGCCATCGAGGTCCGCATCACGTGTTCCGTCGATATCCCAACAGACTTCCAGTGAATCCTTGTCTGAAGCCGTATCATCAACAGCGACGTCAAAGACCACTTCGTCGTCTTCATCAACCGTAAGGCCTTTGTTGACAGCGTTGAGGAAATTCGCTTCTGCTGTCATGGTTGGCGGTACGTTGACAATTGTGACCTTTGCGAGCGATGTGGAAGAGGTCGCTCCGTCGTCATCAACAGCACGAACTGAGATGATGTGTTCTCCAGACGTTGGCCACGAGGTTGAAACATCGGAGGCGGAACCATCAGTGGATACGGTGAAATTATCGAGAACATCACTTAGGTTCCAGTCGATGATGAGTCCATCACGGTCGTTGAGTGTATCATCGCCTTGGGCACGAAGAATGACGGTCTGATCCTCTTGGAGTACCCAGGTTCCATTCGCATCGAATGGTGTGTTTACGCCTGCAATCCACACGCCAATTTCGCCGATGGTTGGGGCTACATTCAGAACTTCAATCGATGAAAGCACTTCGGTTTCTTCGCCATCATCGTCGGTTGCGATGGCACGGATTGGCATCGTTCCCTCCTCAAGTGGCGAAAACGTACACGTCGGTTGCGTTAACCCTTCAAGACAGTTCAAATCTGGCCAAGAAATACTGACCTGCTGGCCCGATGGAGATACTGTATCAATATCGCCGCTATCACTGGCATCGATGGTGATGGAGGATTCGACAGCAATTTCCGGTGGGTGGCTGAGGTTGATGTACGGTGCTCGATTCAGGATGGTGACATTGCTGATCAAAACAGTTGAGTCAAGTTCATTGTCGGTTACAATGGTTCGCAATTCCCAGTCACCGTCGTCAGACCAGTTCCAACTGATAGCACAATCTGGCGTTGTAATGACATCGACAAGACCTGGACGTGATTCAATTTCAAATCGGCACTCGACGTCTCCACCATCAGGGTCAAAGGAAGAACGGGCGTCAATGAAGACGTCCTCGAACGTGTAATTCCCAGTGTCGATAGCAATGGATGCGTTCGGTGCACGGCCGATGAAGACGTCAACAGTAGCTTGGTTGTTGCTTCGATTGGCGTCTCCGGTGATGAGCTCATCCGGATCAACGGTGAAGGTCAATGTCTGGTTGCCGATGGTGGAATCTTCAGGAACAATCCAGTCGATTACAATGCGTTGCTCACTGTACGCCTCGATGGATGGAACAGCCTGTCGGCTCGAATCGCCATCGGGCACAACAATTTCCATTTCTGTTGAAGGCGATGGCAAAACACCTCTGTTTTGGGCTGGTAGAGAGAAGGAGAGTTCGTCACCGGGCAAGGCGTTGTATCCGATCGATTTGGACAGGGTCGCAACCTCACCATCGCGAGTTCGAGTAACGATGATTGAATCTTCTTGAGCAACCAAATCGATACCTACAACAGACAAATCGATGACAACCGTGGCAACGCCAATGATTTCCTGAACTGGATCCCAGACTATCACGCCGTTGCTGCTAAAATCATCGCTAGCGATGGTGTCATCGACGACGTTTGAAACATTGATTGTCTCTTCAATCTGTCCACTGCTGTTGGTAGTTGGATTAATCAGCGTTCCCGCCATTTCGTAACGCAACTGGAGGTTTTTGTTGACCTCTGGTATGCCGTTTGGAGCAACCGAGTAGGTTGCATAAATCTTTGATTCTGAGTCTGGTAATGTAGCAATAAATTGAGTCTCAACCTCAATGTCGACGTTCCGATCGCCCGGGTTTTTTCTTTTGTCAACGCCAAACGAGTCAACGGGTTCGTAGTCTTTCAAGAGCCAATCAATGGTGAAACCAGCAGCGTTTGAGATTCGTATCCAAGAGTTGAATCGAACAGCGGGACAGTACCAATTAAACCCAGCACTGACGCCTGTGGCGTTCCATTCGTTGACTTTGTACGAATCATCGCATCCTTCGTACTTGATGTTCTGTCCATCTTCCGTTGGAATTCCATCCTTGGTGACCTGCCAAGATGTATTTTCGGCTCCTTGAGTATCAAACGAGGTCGGGTCGAAGTAATCAGATGAACCACTTACACTCGTGCCTGACATGAAGGGCATGTACCATTGGTCACCCGTCCGCATTGGGAAATCGTATTTTTCTTTTGGCGGGTCGTAATAGGTATCGAATGAGATTGTGGCGAGGTTCTGGGATAGGAAGCCAAGATTGAATGGTGCAAAGCTGACGTCTAATTCAAATTCCGAATTGATAACTGCGAGATCTCGTACTCGTACGATGTCCTCGCCTGAATAATCGATGTCGAGCCTTCCACTGACCCCTTCAAGTGTTGCGCCACTGTTTCCTGATGAGAATTCCCCTTCGATGAGCATCTTGTATGCAAGCGTCTGAATCCCGTCAACATTGATGAAAAAGATGTCATCAATTTCGTAAGCAGTGTCCCCGGTGAGTGTATTGAGGCTCGCAGATACGTTGGCTTGTGCCAGCAGTTGAGAGACATCGAATTGCGTTTCATAGGTCCACTTGTCACCGATGCGCCAGCTTGGGACATCGGTCGAGCTTGTTGTACCTGAGGATTGGTCAACAGATGGTAGCAGGTCAAGTGTCGTTGTGTCGTTGTTGACAAAGTGCACAGTGGATGAACCTGCCAAAAGGAACAAAACTAGGAATGTCAATACGCGGTTCGCCATGTGTGAATGTCTGCTTTCTCGTACTTAGGAATTGTCAACCTGCGAGTCGAGCCATTGTTGACCATAGTGCTCCCACTGCTCCATCGTCCACCCCTCGGGCAATCCGCCTTCTGGAAGAGGGGGTCCAGTTGTAGGCGCAGGGGCTACGTTGACTGAATCAAAGGCTCGTTCAATAGGTGGATCTTGTGGTCGATTGCGACGTGCTGAGATTTCATGCGGCATCAGGCCGACTTCCTCATCGCTGAAAATTGCGTTCTGCTGCTGGTCAAGCCGATCCATGGCTCGTTGTTGTCTGCCTGAACGTCGACGTCGGGTCATCATGCCGAGGACAAGGAGCATGAACGCAAGCAATGAAAGTTGAGCAACTGGATTGGCTTCATCGCCGACGAGGGCAGCGCCTAATTCTTCAACGATTGTACGTTCTGGGGCACCGATCTCAACATTGATGACTCGAGTTCCGGGTCGTTCCGGATTCTCATCCCAGGCAATGACTCGGATTGTGTAAGATCCTTCACGGGTAAACACATGTTCGATTTGTTTACCGATTTTGTCAGCATCGTTGTCTTTGACTCCATCACCATTGCTGTCAACAGACGTGTCGAGATCCCAAACGACCGTGATTTGGTCGAGATCATTGATGGAGTCAATCGTTCCAGTTGCATCCAAAAGACATGCTTCGAGGGCGTTGCAGACAATGTCTTTGGTTCGGACGATTGGTGGGATGTTGAGGACTTCAATGGAGAGAATCTCACTGACACGCACGCCGTCGTCGTCGGTTACGTGATAGATGACCGTGTGCGTCCCGCTTGTGTTCCAATGCCAGACCAGCTCATCGCCAATCACATCGCAGTCATCATCAGCACCGCCGATATCGTTGGAATCGAGACCGGGATCGACATCCCAGCAACGAATCAACGTGTCGTAATCGGAGGGAGTATCGGTAGCATTGCCGACCAATCGAACTTCTTCTCCTTCTGCGAGGGGAAGAACTTGCTCCAGTGGCTGAACAACTGGTGGGACGTTCGCAACACTTACCCATCGCTCGTATGTACCGCTGCTGGCCCCTTCAGAGTCGCTTACCTCGAGGCGCATGCGGTGGAGCCCTGATGTCTCCCACATCATCTCAAATTCAGAAACTCGCCCATCGAAGGTTTTGATGAGATTTGGCTGCGCATCATCTGGCCACCATCGGTGGGTTAAGCCATCTAAATCATCGACTGAATCGAGGGCTTGGCCACGGAGATTGACCATTTGGTCCTCCTGAACATGCCAAGTTTGCTGGACATCAAGCGGTAGGGGACCACTCTCATTGGTCATGGTGACGGACAGCCCGTGGGGGTTGATGTTGGTGAATCGGATATCGATGCTGGCCATGGTCATGGCACTATCGTCGTCGACGCCAACGGCTTGGAATGTATGCCATCCTTCAGTTGGTGCAGTCGTTGTACAAACTCGCGTGTAGTACCCTTCTTCGCAGATTGCATTTAGCCAGTACACGTCCACAATCCCTGGAAACGGATCTTCAGAATCTGTATCGTTTGCATAAGCATAGAGTGTAACGGGATGTTCAACTTTGACCTCGTTACGAGCGCTGATGACCTCGATGTTTGGCGCCCGATTCAAAATGACAACATCAAGAATGCCTTCGACTTGGTCTTGTTCTTCGTCGGTAATGGTCACCTCGACAGGGTATTCACCATCGTTTGTCCATGTCCAGTTCAGCATGCAATCCATGGATTCAACTCGCGTCCACGCAGCCGAGCGAGTGCCATCGTACCAAGGAACATTAAACAGACAGGATACATTACCACCGTCTTCATCAAAACTACCTGAGGCATTGATCACCGTCTCGACGTTTGTGTAGACTTCGATGGGCTCGAGGACTGCTGTCGGTAGACGTCCAATGAACAATTCAATTTCACCGAGGTCGTTATCGGCATCCGCATCTGCAGTATTGACTTGCAGAGGATCGGATTCCCATCGAATTGGCAAGGTTCCAATCGCTGCATCAGCGGGTACTGTCCAAGTGAAATTGACCTTGTGAGATTCGTATGTGGCGAGCGGTGGTAATCCGAGGTCAAAGATGGAACCATCTGGATGATAAATGCGCAAATCTGTTGCTGTGGATGTTGTGATGCCTTTGTTGACAACAGCGACTTCGATGGTTAAGTCATCACCGGGAAGGACATTGTAACCGGACAGTGAACTGACAGTGCTTACAACGCCGCTCCTGTTTCGAATGATGACTGCTCGTTCTTCGTCTGCAATCAAGTCGAGGCCAACAAGATACTCATCGAGCGTAATGGTGGCTGCACCAACGTAACTTCCAGATTTCGCCATAATGCCATGGCTGGACCAGTCCGTGTTCGTTGCAGAATAGTCAATGCTGCTACCTGAATCAATCGTTGTGCTTGCTGAACCGTTTGAAGCGGTGTAGACAGTGGTTGAGGCACCATCGTATGCGACCTCAACTCCAACGCCATCAATGGTCCCATAACACGATGGGCTGAGGTGAACCCATACTTCGAGCGGTGAATCAAGTGCTGTGAGAGAACGCTCAGGAGCGACATCGACACATGTCGGCCGAGTGCCTGGATCACTGTTGCTTTCAACGCCTGTGGCTCCAACAGGCATGTACTGTTTCAAGCGGAAATCAATGGTCAGGCCAACGTCTTCCTCGGCATGTCGCCATGCGTAATTGTTGACCGCTGGGCAGTACCATCTGTAACCCGTCGAGACACCATCTGAGTTCCACGATGTCAGCTCATACGATGCATCGCATCCACTGTAAGCGATTCCAGCTCCGATGGCGTTTCGAGGTTGTCCTACATCGGTGACTTCCCATGTTGTTGTGTTGGTATCTGTTTCTGGTGGCGGGAACGGTGTGATGTAATCGCTTTGACCAGACCATTGAGAGGATGCAGTTGTCAGTGAAGTCCACCGTTCTCCATAGCGGAGTGGGAAATCGTATACCTCCGTAGCAGGGCTGTATTCGTTCGTAATCGTGATATCACCAAGGATTTGCGTGAGCGAACCGATTCCGTATGGAATGAACTTGATGTACAGATCGAGATCGTTCTTCACAGTCGCAAAATCGCTCACTCGTAGGTATTCGGTTTGTGTGAATTGGATTTCAGCGTTTCCTGTGAACCCTTCAAGTTCAACACCACTTTTGTCGAAATCTGCAGACATCCGCAATTTGTAAACCCATTCGGTTCCATTGTCGAATTGAAGTTCGAGAATATCTACGACTTCAGCAGTCGCATCGCCTCGAATCTCACCCACGTTCGCTGAAACGCCCGTATCTGTAATGAGGATGGAAGGATCAAACGTCCCTGAGTAAATCCACTTGTCACCGACTCTCCATGATGGTAGGTCGGTCACACCAGGGTCGGACCCACTTCGCTGGACGACTTGCTCGTTGGAAGGCAGAAGGTTGTGTTCAACCAATGGGATTTGACTGAACCCAATCATGCATGCGAGAACGAGCAGGGTCAAGACACGTGACTTGAACACTCCGCCCATGCATATGCTTAGATGTTCTTGCACATCAAAGGTGCGACGATGGCCTCAGAGGAGATCAGCAAGTTCGTCCTTGATGATTTCAACTGC
>CALDQY010000004.1 GCA_937911445.1 uncultured Rhodobiaceae bacterium
TCAAGGATATCTACAGCGGAAGTGTCAGCAGCGGTCCCGCCCACCTCACAGCCGTCGGAAACACCCTCTATTTCCGAGCCAACGACGGAACCAACGGAATCGAATTGTGGAAGAGCGATGGAACTGCTTCAGGCACGGTGATGGTCCAGGATATCTACAGCGGAATTTCCGGCAGTAATCTCAAGCAATTCACAGTCGTTGGTAATACCCTCTATTTCCAGGGCGAAGACGGAATCCACGGATACGAATTGTGGGCTTTAGACCCAGCCAACATCACTGGACTTAGTGGTGGCAGCGGCTCAAGCGGAGGCACGACCAACGTCGCCAACGCGATGTCATGCGTTGCGACACCCAGTCTACCTGCTGGTTTGAACATCGACAGCAGTACGTGCACCATCAGCGGTACACCAACGGTTGAGACGAGCAACACGACCTACACGGTCACTGCCAATATCAGCAACGTGACCTACCAGGGCAGCGTGTGGCTCTCAAGTTCCTACCTTGAACTCACACCGAGCGTCGAAGGTGCGGATCTGTATCTCGATGTTCCAATGGCAGACATCACCTTCCACTACAACGCCAGTACGGCAACCACGACTGCCATTGGCAACGTGAACGGCCAAATTACGACGTATGGAAATGGCTCTGTTTGGAATGCACAACATGAATTGCCAATTGGCACTGATCAGAACTTTGTGTGGGGCGGATACATGTCGATGCTCGTTGGTGATACGCTCTACTTTGACGGGGACGACACTGGCCAACCGTCTGTTGGAAGAGAATTGTTTGCATTCAATACCTCAAATGAAACGACGTGGCTCGTGGAAGACATCAATCCGAACTTTGACTCCTATTCATATGGATCAGACAGCCACGTTGGACAAAACATGTACCTCCTCATTGGTGATACCATTTACTTCGATGCCAATGACGGAAGTACAGGTCATGAACTGTGGGCGCACAACACGACCAATCAAACCACTTGGCAAGTGGCCGACATTTATGATGGCGCAAGCAGCAGTTCACCCGGTGGCGCAATCGCATATGTCATTGACGATACATTGTATTTCGCAGCGACGAATGGCAGTGCGTACAAGCGGGAATTAATGGCTTACAATACATCAAACCTCACGCTTTGGACGGTCACCGACATTAACCCCTCCAACGGCTTTAGTCCCGGACTAAAGTTGAGCATGGTTGTGGGCGACACTATCTACTTTGATGCGGCAAACCACACTTCGGCCTCTCAGACGGTGCATGGCATCTTTGCATACGACACCTCCAATCATTCGTGGTGGCGAGCGTCAAGCATCCCCGTCAACACAATGCAGGGCAACATGGCCACGCTCATTGGAGATACAATCTATTTCGATGCTTTCAATGCAACAAACAAGCATGAAGTGATGGCTTTCAACACGGCGAACGAAACCATCTGGCAAGTTTCCGCCTTCAACTACGGAGCCACAAACCAAGCCGCAACCCCTGGAAATGCTATGGAAATCGCCATTGGCGATACGCTTTATTTCAACGCCAACGACGGAATCAACGGAGACGAATTGTGGGCGTACACCACCACGAATAGAACCGTTTGGCTGGTGGATGACATCAACCATGATTTCTCAGGAACCAACCCTGTGAGTTCAACGCCAGGTCAATACATGTCGGTCCTTGTTGACGATGTCCTCTATTTTGATGCCTATGGCCCAGATGGGGACGACTCCCAGCAATATTCTGACGGAAGGGAACTGTGGGCATACAACACCTCCAACCATACAACTTGGCAGGTGGCAGACTTCTACGAATCCTCGTATTCCAACAGCGATGGTAACCCCGGAGAGCACATGGCATACCTTCTCGGTGACACCATTTACTTAAGCGCCCAAGTTTACACTTACACGAGTGGCATTAGTGGTGCATACGGTCAATACGGCGTAGAACTCGTGGCGCATGATACCTCAAACGGTTCCACGTGGCTCGTTGACGACATTCGAACAGCCTCGGGTTACAGTCCTTCCGATCCAGGTCGGTACTACAATGAATATCTGATTGGTGATACCCTTTACTTCAATGCCAACGGCGATCACCTTAACAGCGCCGCCTGGAGATGGCATGCACTCCAACCCGCAGAAATTACCTCCTCTGGAAGCAGTGGAACGTGCAGCATCTCACCTTCCTTACCAACGGGTTTGAATTTCGACAACAGTACGTGCACCATCAGCAGCACACCAACCGCTGAGACAAGCAACACGACCTACACGGTTACTGCGGTCATCAGCAACGTGACCTATCAGGGCAGCGTGTGGTTGTCCACGTCTCCTTACGCTACCATCACCTCAGCGGTGGAAGGTGCGGCGCTCAACTTGGGCGAAGCGATGACGCCGATTACGCTCAACTACACGGTGAATGCCAACGTAGGCAATTCCTCGGGTTCCAGTGGAGGCACGGGCGGTAGCTCAGGTTCTGGTAGCGGTTCTTCGAGCTCCTCTATCTTTGCTTATGCGAACAACAAAATTGCCACGGGGTCTGGTACCACATGCGCTATTCTCGATAATGGTTCGCTGACCTGTTGGGGATATGACGGCGACGGTCAGTTGGGTAACGGTGCAACCCTTACTGCTGACCAACATGCTCCACCGGCCACCTTCATCGACCTCGGACAAGGTCGGACGGCCGTAGCGGTAGATTTCACTTACGATCATGGTTGCGCCATCCTTAACGATGGTTCTGTGAAGTGCTGGGGGTACGATAACAAAGGACAGTTGGGCGATGGAGGGACACTACCCGCAGCTCCGGGCACTCATTCTCCCTCTCCAGTTTCAGTTGACTTGGGCATTGGCCGAACAGCCGTTTCAATTGCTACAGGTTATTACCATTCATGCGCAGTTCTCGACAATGGCTCAATTGTTTGCTGGGGAGCAGATGACCAAGGGCAGTTGGGCAATGGAGGACTTTCTACCAGTGACCAATCTTCTCCCTCTATTGCGGTTGATCTCGGCGTTGGCCGAACAGCCGTTACGGTTACTGCTGGACGCGACCATGTCTGCGCCCTCCTTGATGATGGTTCTGTGAAGTGCTGGGGGGACGATCTTGAGGGTCAACTTGGCGAGGGACTAAATGGCAATACAAATTACAATGGATTCGGTTATGACTCGGATGTCCCGACTCCAGTTCTCCTTCCGACAGGGCGTACAGCCATTGCTGTAGAAGCCAATTACCGACACACCTGCGCCATTCTTGATGATGGTTCGCTGACATGTTGGGGATCGGACTGGAGAGGAGAGTTGGGGAATGGTGGAAGCAACACCGCCCTCGACTACCCATCGACCAATCCGATTGATCTTGGTACAGGGCGAACGGCCGTAGCCGTATCCCTTGGACGTGCCCACACGTGCGCCATTCTTGACAACGGAGATGCAAAGTGTTGGGGATGGGACTCCAGTGGACAGTTAGGTGATGGAGGAGTCTCTACTTACGATGGTTGGAGACATACGACTTCACCCTCTTCTACTTCAATCGACCTTGGTACAGGCCGAACCGCAGTTGCAATATCTGCTGGTGCCTACCATACATGTGCCATCCTCGACAACGGGGCCATGCTCTGTTGGGGAGAAGACAGTAACGGGCAATTAGGAAACGGAGCTACAACAGGGAGTCAAGGTTCACCAGTGTCAGTCGCTGGTAGTTATACATGGGATACGACCACAACCTCAACCACATGGGAAACACACCCTGCATTACCAGCAGGCATGAGCATCTCGGCTGGTACGATCAGCGGTACACCGTCGGTCTATGCGCTGAACCAAACCTACACGATTTACGCCAATCAGAGCGGCTATTCAACCACGCACGAATTGTACTTCA
>CALDQY010000005.1 GCA_937911445.1 uncultured Rhodobiaceae bacterium
AAAGAGGAACCATTCGAACGATTGAACTTCCATTGCTCGAAGTTACCATCGGCGATCCATGGTCGACTTCTGTGACAATCATTCACGGTAAGCGCCCAGGTCCTACGATCACCATTCTTGGGGGAATGCATGGAGACGAACTCACCGGACCATCTGCTTGTACGCATTTGTTGAGTACAGCATTTACCGACCCAGAAAAGCCACTCGACCCAGAAACACTGGCAGGGACCATTCGAATCGTCCCAGTTGTGAACATGCCGGGTTACAGGTCAAAATCGAGATATTTCCCCGATGGAAGAGATTTGAATCGAAACTTCCCCGGAAACTCAAAGGGCTCATCGACTCGAAGAGCTGCTTCGCAAGTTTGGAAATATCTCGTCGAAGACTCCGATGCAATCATTGACTTACATAGCGCAGGTAAAGGTCGTTCAAACATGCCCCAACTCCGGGTTGATCTTGCACATGCTGGTTCTAACATTCTTGCGAAAGCCTTTGGAATCGAAATTCTTCTTGATTCAAAACCTCCGAAAGGATCTCTACGATTCAACGCAAATGAGGAAGACATTCCTTCAATTACGTACGAAGGAGGGGGAGCAAATTGGCTCGACCAGGCATCGGTGAAGGTCGCAGTACACGGTGTCATGAACGTCCTTCGAAAACTGAAAATGGTTCCAGGGAAGCCACACAGGCCACGGTTCAGAATGCTTGCAAGTGGTTCGACATGGTTGAGGGCCGGTGAAGGCGGCCTGCTTGATTTGTTCGTCGATAGCGGTTCAATTATGAGAGAGGGTGACGTTGTTGCTCGTATATCCGATCCGGCTACACCCGGTCTTTCCGTCGATATCCTAGCCCCTGAAGATGGGCTCATGATCTGTATTGCAACAAACCCGTTCGTAGCAGCAGGAATGCCCGTAGGTCATTTCTTACCTGTTTCAAAACACATGTCTCTGCTCGAAGAACAAGTCGATGGATTTGGTCGATTTATCACACAAGGATCTCTCGATGAGCCTGTATGGCGAGAAGAAGAAGAAATTGAAGTCGAAGTTCGTGGAGAGTGGGACGGCGGTAGTGTCGACAGTGGATGGATTGAAGCCACACTCGAAGAGGCAAATCGAGACGATAACGAAGAGGAAGCGGAAACCTGAGCAGAGGGTACCAATGCCAACCTGTCCTGTCAAAGGGGCCCCCTTTGTCAAGCAATTTTACGATGGAGGGTATTGCTCCACGTGAGATAAAATATTGCGCATAGTTCAATAGCCGTCAATTTTAATTTAAGCGCATGAAGAAGTTACAAGCAATTTTGTTTGCATTGATGATGATGACGGTCGCCTTGGCGGGTTGTACAGGTGAAGCGGGAACCGATGGAACTCAAGGCGAGCAAGGAATCCAAGGAAACCAAGGGCCTCAAGGCGAACAAGGACCTCAAGGCGAACAAGGACCTCAAGGTGAACAAGGTCCTCAAGGTGAACAGGGGCCTGCCGGAGAGGATGTCAATGCTTCACATCTACAAGACTTGGAACAACAAATCGTTTCTTTGCAATCAGATCTTGCTGCTGCAAATGCTAATTTAGAGGAAAATCAAACGCAAATCGCAGAACTCAATTCTGAAATTTTGCAACTTGAAAGTTTGGTGAATGCCCTGAATACATCACTATCGGGTTTGATAACATGCAACCCTGCACCTTATGCAAACTGTGCAGGGGCAGACCTTAGTGGAATGGATCTGTCCTACATGGATCTCACAGGTATAAATTTACACACAGCTGATTTAACAGGTGCAGATTTGACTGGTAGTTCGTTATGGTATTCGAATCTCGTTGAGGCCGATTTAGAAAACGCAGACATGTCATCTACCTACATGCAGTATTCGAAATTGGATGGCGCAACTATGAGGGACACAAATTTGACAAATGCGGTACTGAATTATGCGAGTATGCGTAATGTGGATATGATTTACGCTGATCTTGAGGATGCTGACCTAATGTGGGCGGATCTTCGAAATGCATACATTACAAACTCCAACCTCCATGGGGTTTCTCTTCGCTCTGCCGATTTAACAGATGCTGATATCCAAGACTCAAATTTCTCGTACGCAATTTTCCGTGATTCTAAAATGCATTCAATTTCATTTGACAACGTCGATTTCACCTCTGCGACATTTATCTTTGCGCAATTGACCGATGCGGATGTTGATTATTCAGATTTCAACAGTGTATATTTTTATTATGCTGATGTCAGAGATACTTCTTTCTATTATTCTTCACTCGAGTTTGTGTATTTTGTTGAATATTCAGGAGATGGAGCCGCAGATATCGATGGTCTCGATTTCCTATCATGTA
>CALDQY010000006.1 GCA_937911445.1 uncultured Rhodobiaceae bacterium
AGACCAATGGCACTCTCTCTCAAGGTCAAACCGTTTTCATGAGCATTCTTAGCGATCTTTGCAGCCTTGTCGTATCCGATGTGATTGTTCAGAGCTGTAACGAGCATCAATGAGTTATCAAGATGTTTCTGGATGTTTTCTTCATTGGCTTCCAATCCATCGATGCACCGCTCTCCAAAGGCAATACATGCATCACTGAGTAGGCGAATGCTGTGCAGGAGGTTGTAGATCATCATCGGCTTGAACACGTTCAATTCGAAGTTTCCTTGACTGCCGCCGATGGTGATGGCAGTGTGGTTGCCCATCACTTGGCAGCAAACCATGGTCAAAGCCTCGGATTGCGTTGGATTGACTTTGCCTGGCATGATGGAGCTTCCAGGTTCATTGGCAGGGAGTGACAGTTCACCAATACCACAGCGCGGACCTGAGCCAAGCCACCGCATATCATTGGCGATTTTCATCAAACTTGCAGCCAGTGTGTTGAGCGCCCCGCTTGCAGCAACAACCGCATCATGTGCAGCCAATTGTGCGAATTTGTTCTCAGCACTGACGAACGGAAGTTGTGTCCTGTCTGCTATTTTCTTAGCAACCATTTCAGCAAATTCCGGGTGAGAATTCAGTCCCGTTCCGACGGCTGTTCCACCAAGGGCAAGTTCGAACAAGTCCTTCTGGGCGAATTCGATACGGCGTAAATCTGCTTCAAGCATGTGGACATAGCCACTGAATTCTTGACCAAGCGTCAACGGTGTTGCATCCATCAAATGTGTGCGACCAATCTTGACAATTCCATTGAATTGCTTTTGTTTTGAGCGTAATTTCTGTTTCAAACTACGTACGGACTTGAGCAGACGATGTTCGATTTCTTCAGCAGCAGCAATGTGCATGGCTGTTGGAAATGTATCGTTGGATGATTGCCCTTTGTTGACATGATCGTTGGGGTGGACAGGGGTTTTGCTTCCGAGAACACCTCCTGCATATTCGATGGCTCGATTGGCGATGACTTCGTTGGTATTCATGTTGGTCTGTGTCCCGGATCCCGTTTGCCAAATCCGAAGTGGGAAATGGGCATCTAAATCGCCATGCATGACTTCTTCCCCAGCATCAACAATCCAATCTGCGACTTCTTGGTCGAGGATGCCCAAGTCTCGATTTGTTCGAGCAGCAGCGACCTTGAGAATTCCAAAAGCACGAATTAATGGACGCGGCATAACATCTTCACCAATGTCGAAATTGACCAATGAACGTGCAGTTTGACAGCCATAGTAAGTATCACCAGGCACCTTCATTTCGCCCATCGTATCGGTTTCGATTCGAAATTCTTCATTGGACTGAGGCGATCTTGGTCGTGCTTCTCGTGCCCGTTCGTGGTAGGTGCCCTTGTCATTCAACCGGTTCTTGATGGCTTGAACAATCCATTGACTGCGCCCGTTTGATTTGCCGCCACCAGTCCAGCGATCAAGTTCTTGTGCGACATCCTCAGGTATGCTAACAGAGACGATTCGGCGGTCTCCAACGTTGTGTTTTCCCATGATTAATAACCAAAAACGGCCGTTATTAAATCAACGCTATGGACGGTTGAGGGTAGGAATTGAACTGATAAACCTCCTTCACTTGGAAAGAGCATGGAAGAACGTTCCAACTTTTTGCCAAACCTGACGACCGGATATGGAGCTATGCTTGTCTTGTGGGGGATTGCAGTATCCATCCTCTCAGAATCAGATTCAATCACATCGTATTTCCCATCGATGCTCGGCGCACCGATTCTTCTCTCTGGCATTCTTGCAACTCGTAACCCGGAGGCTCGTAAATTCTGGATGCACATCGCTGTATTATTCGGTCTGTTTTGTGCATTGGGAGGAACCCGATTCTTCATGGTCATGTCGGATGGTCTTAACTATGCAACCTCGTCGATGTTGATGCTGCTTGTAACTGGCTCAGCATACACGTTCCTATGCGTTCGCTCCTTCATTGAAGCTCGCAAATCCGGTGCGCTTGCAGCAACGGAATAATCAGAATTTACGTCGACCCTTCACAGTAGGTGCGGACGTGTTGGTTACGTCAAAGTCGTTTTCGTCTTCTTCGTCCACCTTGACAGAAACGTCAATTTGTACTTCTCGAGAAGTACCTTGCTTTGATTCCATCTTGTCGATGGTTTTCATCAGCATAGCGAATTCCAACTCGAGATCTTCAAGTGCATCACTCAACTTCTCGATTTGACCTGCGAGACGTTGTGCGATTTTTCGAGCCTTGGACAAGGTTCGGTCGTTTCCCATGTTGGACCCGTCCAATCGATTGATTATCAATCCATCGAATCCAAATCAACATCTGTTGGACCGATACCAATTGTGATTTCTCTGTCTTTCCATACGCCCCGATACATGAGCATGGTCTGGAACGGTGTTGCTACATCCCCGTCCTTTGTCACGGCGATAACGCCGCCGCGTCCACCGATTGGCTCAACAGCATCGAGAACATCTCGACACGCATCATCAAGACTCAGTCCAGTCTCAAACTTCGTTGCAAGACGGTGTGCTGCACATGTTCGAATGAAGGCTTCACCAACACCCGTGCATGAAACGGCGATGTTCGGGTCTGCCCATGTTCCTGCACCGATGATGGGCGTATCTCCGATGCGTCCTTTCGGTTTACCCGTCATTCCACCGGTTGACGTTGCGGCTGCAACGTTTCCGTCTTTATCGAGAGCTACTGCGCCAACCGTTCCCATGCCTTCCATATCGTGATCGAGGACTGAGTCGTCTTCATCGGTTGCGCCAGGGCGTGCGTTCTGTTCTTCCCAACGACTCCACTGTTTTTTCCGAAGCTCGGTGATGAGCCAGGCAGGTTCGACTTTTTCTACTCCTTTCTGGATCGCAAATTCGTCAGCAGCCTCACTGTTGAGCATCACTGGCCAACCTTGCTTGAGGATGCAATTTGCAGCGCGAATAGGGTGGCGGATTTCCCGTACGTTGACGACGGAACCTGCAGCACCGTTTGAACCGTCCATGATGGAAGCGTCCATGGTAACGGTTCCATCTTCATCCAAAACTGAGCCGATTCCTGCATTGAACAGAGGTTCGTCTTCCATCAATTCAACCGCTTGTGTAACGGCTTCCAGTGCATCGATTGTACCTGATGCAAGGGCATTACCAATGGTCTCCAAGACATGATGCATGCATTGAATCCGCTCAGGATCGAGCGAGGTCAACCCTCGCCATTCACCATCACCACCGGCCCCACCATGAATGGCGAGAACGGGCATTTTCCTCACTCTACGACGGAGCAGCGGATGATTTGCTGAGGTTGTGCAGGGCGGTCACCAGGGAGTTTCTGGCAGCGCTCAATTGATTGCACAACGTCCATACCTTCTGAGACCTGTCCGAAGACTGCGTGGTTTCCGTTGAGCCAAGGTGTTGCAACCGTGGTAAGGAAGAATTGGGAACCGCCAGTGTTCCGTCCAGCATTGGCCATGGAGAGAACTCCTGGTTTGTCGTGCTTGAGTCCAAGAGCGGATGGTTCACAAGGAATCTTCCAGCCAGGTCCACCGGTTCCAGCTCGACGAGACATTGGATCCTTGGAGTGTGGGCACCCACCTTGAATCATGAAATCCTCGATGACGCGGTGGAAGTGTAGTCCGTCGTAGAACCCGTCTTCGACGAGTTTGACGAAATTAGCCACAGTGTCTGGGGCACTTCCGTGAAAGAGTTCGATGGTGATGTTTCCTGCTGATGTTTCCATGAGTACGTGCATGAATCGACCAACCGTGCATACCTCATGAGCATTTGCTTGTCCCATCCTTTCATTTTTGTGTGAAAAAACCGAATGATTTGAGTTAGATTTCAATACGAGAAATGTATCAAAATCGTAACCACACCTTCATCAATAGAAGCCCGATGTTCCATCCATGACCGACCCAAGGGATATCGAAATCGAAACCATTGATGGAAATAAAACAACACTGCGCGAACTTGGTGGAAGTACCTATCTCATTGTCAATGTTGCAAGTGCATGTGGCTTTACTCGACAGTATGATGGCATGCAAGCATTGTATGAAGCAAAGCAGTCCGAAGGCTTAGTCGTTGTTGGATTCCCATGCAATCAGTTTGGAGGACAGGAGCCAGGAACCCATGAAGAGATTGCAACGTTTTGTGAAACGCAGTATGGTGTGACCTTCCCAATGATGGCCAAGATTGAGGTCAATGGAGACAACCGGCATCCACTGTATGCTGAGTTGTGCAAG
>CALDQY010000007.1 GCA_937911445.1 uncultured Rhodobiaceae bacterium
CAACTGATCTCGACGGTTCTGGACAAATCGTTGCAGTTGCAGATTCAGGCCTTGACGAGGATCACGGAGATTTCGGAACTCGAGTTGTTGGGAATTACGACGTGATTGGCGATGGTTCAACAGCGGACAGACACTCAGGCCATGGCACCCACGTTGCATGCACCGTTCTCGGTGATGGAAGCAAGGGTGGCTATGCAGGTGTTGCACCAGATGCAGAATTGTACTTCCAAGCTATGGAGAACGACAACACTGGGAACTTTGTTTCACCTTCCCTGAATTATCTCCTCAATACAGCGTACAATGCAGGTGCGCGGATTCACACCAATTCCTGGGGTTCCTCTGCGACTTCAACACAAGGTGAGTACACCTCAGAAGCTGAAGCCGTCGATGATCGTTCGTTCAATTACGATAAAGTCAGCAATGGACAGGAGGGATTGACCATTCTTTTCGCTGCTGGTAACGACGGGCCAAACCCAGGAACGGTTGGCTCGCCTTCGACTGCAAAGAACGTGGTAACCGTTGGAAATCATCAGGCTCGATATTCCGGTGCCCCTGACAATCTCATGTCAGGCTCATCCCGTGGACCTACGGATGATGGACGCATCAAACCGGACATTATCGCCCCTGGAGGGTACGTCCGTTCGTGTCGAGCACAAGAGGCACAAGACACTGGTGGTTCAAGTTGGCAATCGACATGGTATCTCGAGTACACAGGAACGTCGATGGCCACTCCAAACGCCGCAGGTGCTGCGACACTCATTCGAGAATATCTCATCGAAATTGCTCAGCGACCTTCGCCTCAAGGCGCTTTGGTCAAAGCACTCCTCGTTCTTGGCGCACAAGACATCAACTCTCGAGACATCCCAAACAACGACGAAGGATGGGGCCGTGTCAATCTCAAGGAGACACTCGCACCTTCGCAAGGGAGAGGCATATGGGTCGATGACCGGTCTGTCCTGACCAGTTCTGGAACATCGAAATCGTACGTTTTCAATGTCACCTATGCGAATTCACAGCTGAAAACAGTCCTTGCTTGGTCCGATTATCGAGGGAGCCGTTTCGCAAGCAAAGCCTTGGTGAACGATCTTGATCTCGAAGTCGAATCTCCCGATGGTACCGTCTATCTCGGAAACGATTTCGCCAACGGACGTTCAACTACAGGGGGAACCAAAGACGATCTCAACAATCTTGAGGTGGTTCTCATCGATATGGCGATGAAAGGGATATGGACGGTTCGGGTCAAGGATGCGTATCATGCAGGCAGTGGCCCACAACCATTCGCTATTGCCGTCTCTGGACAAGGTGTGAACGACCTTCGTCCAGACCCGCAAGTTGTTCCTGATTCGATGCAATTGAACGTCACAATTCCTCAAGTTGGTGATCAGGTTCGATTGACAACAAACGTGTTCAATGCTGGAAACATCAAGGCAGAATCTGTTGATCTCGCTTTCCATGTGAACGGGGTCGAACTCGACCGAAAGACCCTCGACATCAATCCAGGCGCAAGCCGACAATCGACATGGTATTGGACGCCCCAACAATCTGGAGCGACCACGCTCGAACTGGTGATCGATCCTGATGATGTCATTGATGAAATCCAAGAGAACAATAACGTATTGACACGTATCGTTGATGTGACCGCACCTGGCGTCAAAGTGACAGTTGATGTTGAAGAACGCCAAGTGCAATATGCAACGCAAACCACGACGAGTTGGAATTTGACATTAGAGAACACGGCTCTGCTTGAAACCAATGCTTCCATCGATGCGCTTGGCGTTTACCTTGACTCGAGTGGAGTCGAAGTGCCATGGTATCTTGGCATGACCGCCTCGAACTTCTCGCTTCAAGGCAAAGGTAAGGCAGATGTTTCCCTAACAATCGTCTATCCTGAAGCACCTGAACCGGGCCTCTATCGTATTGATGTGGTTGGCCTTGATGTTGATAACGGAATCTCATACCCTCTCTCACTTTACCTTGATGTCCTCAACATACCTGAGTTTCGAATCGAATACGATTACTCGATTGTGCCCGTCCATCCAGTCGATTCAACAAATCTCACCATCCGTGTGTACAACGATGGAAACACAGAGATTGGATACGATTTGTTCCTTCAAGCACCCTCAGGTTGGAGTGCTGGATTCTCGGACTTGAGCAACGATCCTGGGGCAACCTCCGGTTCAACAGGCTTGATTCCAAAGAACGGACAAATGGACGTTGGTATGCAGTTTGTCCCGCCGCAGGTATCGACAGCAGCAGGGGCTCAACGCATCGTCACATTGACTGCAATCTCGCAAACGGAACCATCGCAAACGTGGGAATTCGACATTCCACTGGAAGTCTTGGAAGTGCGGGAAGTTGAATTGCTCCTTGAGTCAAACATCGGTACACCCCGTCCGGATGCATTGCTGAATCTTCTTTTCACAATCGAAAACAGAGGCAACGTCGACATGACGCTTGTACCAACGCTTTCCCTGCCAACAGGATGGTCATCACAGACATCCCTTCAACCGATTGAAATGGATTGGACGGAACAATCGAAGAACATCCTGATTTCCATCAAAGGCAACGGAAATGCGCTTTCTGGTGACATCCAACTCAACCTTGATGTTGGCGTTCAGAGATTCACATGGCTAGGCGAAATCAACGTCCTTGAACTTCCACAACCGTCTCTGACCTTTTCTGAGCTTCAATTCGAAGATGGCCGTACCTTCGATCATCCATTTGGACCCGGGTCTCACCCTGCAGGTCAAGAGATGACGTTCACATGGCTCTTGGTGAACGAAGCGGATGTTCCATGGAGCCCTGAAATATCGACATCGCTCTCACAAGGAATCTTTGGCGAGTGTCTCGATGTTGGAGTCGTTACCGATGAAAACGTCGTTCCCGTCGTATGTTCCATCATTCTTCCACTTACGCTTGAGGTAGCTTCACAACCGACGTTTTCGTTCACACTCTCCGATGGCGATGTTTCACTGACAGAGGGAACGAGCATGCTTGTTGCTGAGCAGCGAAGCGTGGATTGGGAAGTCACAGGCCTCCCATCGCTTGATGCAACTGGTTCAGGAACCATTCAGGTCCGCGTTATCAACACAGGAAATATCGCTCTCTCTCACCAGTTGACGCTTGAAACATCGAAGGGTCTGGATGCAGTGATTGTTGGCGAGGATATTGTCAATGCCGTTGCTGGTGATTCTCAACAATTCACCGTACAACTATCCGGCACAAGTACAGGAACACAGCAATTGACGTTCACGTTGGATGGTGTCCAAGCCGTGGATTCGTCAACATCCTCGGTTAACATTGACGTGACTGCATCGTTCGAAGGAAAGGATGCTGGAAGCAACACAGTTCTGTTTGTCGGAGCCGGTGTTGCAGTAATTGTCGGTCTTCTTGCCGTTCTTCTGATCCTCCGTGGGAAGAGTGCTGCTAGGAAGCAAGACGTCGCCCCGACGATGGCAGCCCCAGTCCAGCAACAACAATCAGTAACATGTTGGTCCTGCCGTGGCCCAATCCTTGGCCCAATGCGAGGTTGTCCAGGTTGTGGTGCCAGATATCATGTCGATGCTCCGACGTGCCAATCGGTTGAGAAATGTGCCAACTGTGGAGCTTCTGCTGAACAGTTTGTTATGGCTTGATTCGTGAACAACAAAGGACATCCTTTTGATAGGTCAACATCTCCCGCTGAATAGGAGGGTTCACAATGAAGACGTTGAATCAAGAGAAGCGACTTGCAGTATTCTTGATTTCATTGATGGTTTTCTCCATGTTGCCACTCGTTGCTCCAATCGTTTCAGCTGATGGGGCAAGGGATGCTAGCATCCAAGTAACGGTCTCACCAACGGCTCAGACGATCAATCCCGGTGAAGCAGGTGAGTACACGGTTCGAGTCTACAATTCCGGCTCGAATCCCGTTACGGTTCAATTGAGTACTGCGCAAGGACAGGAACAGGATTGTAGTGCGTACAGTTCAACTATAACGCAAATTACTGGTGCCATTGATGCGGGATCCTATGAGGAAGCGACAATGAACGTGACGCTGGCACAAAACGCTGAGGGTTCCTGCGAAACCACCGTCACTGCAAATGCCCAGGATTCACCAGAACCTCCAGACCCTCCAGGTCAGCCAGCAACGGAAACGGCTACTGTTACCAGTACAGCGGGTGATGGATCTGGTAACGCCCTGTTTGGCGTCGATTTGTCCATGGTCACATCAAGCAGAACATGGGGCGGAGAGGAAACAACTGAGTGGATACTCGTCGTTGAGAATACAGGCCAACAACAAGCGACTGTCAACCTCGCATTGGACGAAGACAACTCTGCCTCAGGATGTTCAGACCCAGACTCTCTTTCGCCAGAACTATCCGAATCATCCGTGACGCTGGATCCCGAGGAATCGACAGAAGTGACTGTATCGCTCGAAGTCACCAACGAACAAGAGGCCGACAAGTACTGCTGGGAGATAACAGGAACCGTATCGCAAGATCCATCCGGCAACACGAGCGATACCCAAACATTCGATATCACGGTCCCAATCCTCAAGGAATGCAGCCTTTCTCTCTCGAAAACATCGATGAATGTGGAACCCGATGGCGAGGATACGTTAACGGCGACATTCACCAACGACGGAAACTCCGATTGGACGATTCGTGCTGATGCAGCTGGACCAAAACAAGCGTGGGTATCATTTGTCGGTGGATCGAGCGGCCTTCTCCCGTACAGTGGATCGGGAACAAAGGCGTTCAGTCTGAAAGTAAGCCCCGATGATTCCGTGAACGCAGGTGAGGAGCAGACCGTTTACATCCAAGGAAAAGACGGAACACAGGTGAAGTGCGATGCTGAATTGACCATTACAGTTGGCCAGTCGTATGGTGCAACCATTTCGATGGTTTCCTCGCAATTGAACAACATTGAGCCGGGAACATCAGCTACGACCTCGGTGACAGTCGAGAACACCGGAAACGGTGTCGACTCGTTCCGGATTTCACCATCTGCGCTACCTAGTGGGTGGACTGTTGAATTGGAAGAAACCCTTGTCACACTCGACTCAAAGCACACTCCGAACCGAAAAGAGACAGTTGATGTCACGGTAACATTGCCAGACGACGCGCTAGCAACAGAAGTTGTGAACATTGATCTTGCCGTCGCTCCAACCAGTGGTGGAGAGCCTTACGATGAGGTAACTCTCTCTGTTTCTGTTGCAGCTGTTCACAACTTTGAGGCCGATTCAGCCGCACTCACGCAGACGGGTAAGAATGGGAACGAGGTCAAGTTCCCCTTTGCTATTGAGAACACTGGGAACGTTGAGGACAGTTTCCGACTCAGCGTCATTCAACAAACAGCATCACCATCTTGGTCCTACTTCTTTGAGGATGAGGCAGGTAATCGATTCACAGAAATTTCAGTCGATGCTCGAACTACGAAGGACTTGTTCTTCGTCGCTACAGTAACAGACAGCGATGAGTACTCCACGTTTACCGTTCGCATTACCAATAAAGGCGATTCAAACAGCATCGACGACGATGGTGATGGCATTCCAGACAACCAGCGCGAATTGCGCTTTACAGCGTTCCTAACTACCAGAGATTACGCCATGGACGTCCGCCTCGAAGAAGGAGGCCTCGATGGCCGTACTGGCGAGTTGATCCTTGCACCAGGCGACGAGGAAACCATCGGAATGTGGATTCGTAATTTGGGCAATGGCGACGATACTGCTGTTCTAGAATTAACGGGATTGAACGGTATCGCAACCCGTACCGTTTACTCCAAAGGACTACCAATCGCCTCGAACAATGAAGTCAACGTCCCATTCGGTTTCGGAATTTGGGATGAAAACAACAGTGCCTTCGTCTTGGATGCCTCTGGAAGCCCATACCTTGAGAACACCGAGGATGCCATGCTTTCCGAGATGTTGTTCACACTCAACCTAAGCCAAGGATACAGCGTTCGTCCTTACGAGATGTATCTCGAACTCAAGGTCGAAGTCAATCAAGCAACACTCACTGGTGAAGGTGGTAACTTGTACATCGTTGTCACAAGTAAATCCAACGCAGCTAACCGAACAGGACAAGCGACTGTCTCCTTGAGCGTCCAGAAAATCTTCGACTTGAACATCATTGAACCTGAAACCACTTCGTTTGACCTGATTTACCCGGAAAGTTACTCTTTCACTGTACTAATTCGCAACGATGGGAACGTTGAAACTCAAACAGAGATCTTCACGTCCGAAAATATGCGTGGGTGGAAGTTGAATCTCGAAGGTCCGTCAGATTGCGATCAAATCACACTCTCAAGCCTCGATTGCTCGCTAAAGAAAGGCGAAATCATGGAAATTACTGTGGAAATAAAACCTCCGTATGGCGCAGAATTGTCGGATACATTTGACTTCACTCTCTCAGTTCAACCTGAGGAAATTGGGGTCATCGGCCGAGTCAACCAACAATTCGATGTGACAGGTGAGCCACAACAAGGATTCCTTGGCCTTGCAGACGATACAACCCTTGCGATGTTCGGAGGCGGATTCCTTCTCCTCGTTGGCGTTGTCTTCATCCTTAGCCGACGAAATTGAACTTCTGCTAAACCTAAATTCCTAGGATTGGGCATTGATGTTGGAGGCGATGTTATTCAAGACGGCCTCGAGCCACTCTTCAGCATCTTCTTCATAGTCAGTATCGCAATCAAGTCGTTCATAGAATCTTGAAGATCCTTTTTCCTCAAGCAACTGGTCCCATTGAATTCCAGCTTCGCAAAACAGATCGAAGGCAGTGTCACCAAGCGCAAGAACTGCAAAATGAGTTCCGTTTAATTCAATCTCGTCAATTTCTAGCATGGAATCGTAGAGGTCTTGTGCATTGTCAGGTTGCTCACCATCACCCCAAGTGCTGCATATGATCAAGATATACTCGTGATTCTTGATTTCATCAACCTGAATTTCATCAAGGCATGCGCATCTTGTCTCAATACCATTCAAAGATGCGATTCTTTGTGCATCCATCGCAAGGAGTTCTGAATTACCTGTTTCGGTACCAAAGCCGATGAACAAATTCTGAGACAATTAAGCAACTCCTTTGCTTCTTTTTGGACATCGGCTGCAGAATTTTTTCTTCTTCTTATATTTCTTACAGCACTTTGATTTCAATTCAACTTGCTTAACGAGGTCTGCCTTGATTATATTTTTTTTACAGATATTATTGCATCCAAAGCAATCTTTCTTCTCACTGGTTTCATGCACAATCGTCATGCCGTTAACCAAGAGTTCGAGGGTCATCTTACCGTTTACGTCGCTCATGTGGCTGACTAGTTTAGGGACACCTAAAATGTTTAGGGTGCCCAAAACTATAATCAAGGGTTCTGTGGGCAGACTGGGAACGCTTATGGAGGGTATTCAAGTCGGTTTATTCAGAGAGCGGATGCTTTCTTGAGGCGATGACAAATGGTCGATACTGGTTCAGTTCCGAGCGCCTATCTTTCAATTGCATTCTTGGCCATTGTTGGTATTCTCATGCCCCTTACAAATTTCATCATGTCATGGGCACTTCGTCCACGGACGGACCCTTCAAGACCGCATATCACAAGGTCTTACCTTTTGGAAGGATACGAGCGAGATCACAGCCTCTACCCCCGCCGTCTCTCAACCTTTGAATGTGGAAGCGAGCCGATCGGTGACGCAATGATTCAATTCCACTTCCAGTACTACTGGTACGCAATCATCTTCCTCGTCTTCGACGTCGCATTCATGTTCCTCGTACTCGGCGGCATGGTGACTGCTGAGGAGACAAAACTCGGCGGAGACATCGCTAAAGCAGAAGCAGGACTTGCCATCATTGCAGTCTTCTTCACCATCATGTCTCTCGGCGTTTGGTACGTATTCCGCAAGCGAGGTCGAATCTACATCTGAGGTGAATCACATGGCAGAATCTGGAGAGAATTATACCGCATTCAACAGTCGTGCATTGGTCGAAGTTGTCGGTGATGTTACCGACGAAGCACTCAAAGCAACCAAAATCAAACAATTGCTTTCCGTTCTCGCAGGACGGTTCTTCAACTGGGGTGGCCGAAAATCCCTCTTTACCCTTCACTTGGGAATTAAGTGCTGCGCTATCGAGATGGCAGCCGCAGCAACACCTCGGTTCGATGGAGACCGATTTGGTGTCTTGTTCCGCTCGTCCCCCCGACAATCAGATGTTCTTCTCGTCAATGGCCCAATCAGCAAGAAATTCGCTGACAAAGTTGTCCGTCTTTGGGAGCAAATGCCTGAACCAAAGTACTGTATCGCCATGGGCGAATGTGCTATTTCTGGCGGACCCTACTTCCAGTCGTACAACATCCTCGAGGGTGTTGACACTGTTATTCCAGTCGACGTTTACATTCCAGGATGCCCACCTCGTCCAGAGGCTCTGATCGATGGATTCGGACTTCTCCGTGAGAAAATCATCCGTATTGGTGGTGCACCAAGCACTGGCCGTGATGGCGAAAAGCCAGTCATTGTAGGAGAGGACTAATCATGGGAATGAGTATCTCTGCTGAACAAAATGCAGCGGCAGCATCCGCTTTCTCTGAAGAAGCCGAGAAGCAATTCGGTGGTAGCGGTGTTACTGTATCCGTTGAACATCACAGCAATGCAGCAAAGTTTGCATTCATACGAATGACGTGCCCTCCACAGCACTGGGTTGCGCTCGCTAAATGGCTGCGCTATGATGTCGGCGTCAACTACTGTTCCATGATCACTGGTACACATTACCCGGACAGCTCTGAGCGCGGCTGGGGTGTTGCCTACCATTTCCTGCGACAACCTGTTCGAGACGTTGAACCGTTTACAGCAGATGTTCTCAAGGCAAGCGAATTGGCTGGTTCATCAATTCCACTCGAAGTTGAAGTTCTCATCGATTTACCTGCTGGCGATGCGCCTGTTGTCCCGAGCGTTCAATCCATTTGGGTTGGCGCTGATTGGAACGAGAAAGAAACATGGGATCTTGTAGGGATTCGATTCGAAGGTCACGAAAACATGCACCGTGTCTTGAATCCACACGACAGTCCTGAAGGATTCCATCCATTGCAAAAGCAACACAACATTCGATATCATGATTTCAACGAAATGTACGATGATGCCCAAGGATTTGTGCGCAAACCTGCGGATGAGGGCCGTGTAAAGTGAGGTGGACATATGGCACAAATGTGGATTACAATGGGGCCCCAACACCCGATGACGCACGGACTCTGGACACTTCGTGTCAAGGTCGATGGCGAAACCGTCGTCGACACAGAAGCTGAACTTGGATACATCCATCGAGGTGTTGAGAAGATCGCAGAAGCTCGAGATTTTACGCAAGTTACGCCGTATTGTGACCGTCTTTGCTACGTCAGTGCAATGACATGGTCTAATTCCTACATCTACGCTGCTGAGGACCTTCTCGAAGTCGAAGTTCCCGAGCGTGCTGAATTCATCCGTCTTATCGCCGCTGAGTTGCAACGTCTTGCATCTCACTTGATGTGGCTCGGTGCATTTGGTCCAGACATCGGAAACCTGACATTGATGACTTGGTGTATGCGTGACCGTGAGATGTTCCTTGACCTCCTCCAAGAACTCGGAGGTTCGAGAATGCACTACAATTATCCTCGAATTGGTGGCGTCAAGCGTGACCTTCCTGTTGGATTTGCTGACCGTGCTCGTGCCAAAATCAAGTTGTTCGAGAATCGAATCAACGAGTACGAAATGATGCTCGATGAGTCGACCATCTGGCTTGTTCGACTCCAAGGTGTCGGGTATGCTCGTGCTGAAGACATGGTCAACTCCGGCGTATCTGGTCCAAACGTACGTGCCGCTGGTGTGAACTACGACGTTCGATGGGCACACCCTTACTCAGTGTACGACCAAGTCGATTGGGAACCTGCTGTTGAGAAACCAACATCAGTCAAGGGTGCTGATTGTTACGATCGATACCGAGTTCGAATGGAAGAGATGCGACAATCGTGCAGAATGACACTCGATGCTCTCGATAAGATTCCAGGTGGAGCGAACACACATTACAACACGGGCGATGAGATGATCATCACCAAGGCACCAACACGTGCTCCTGAGGGCGCAACTGGCTTTAGCAACTACGAGTGCACGCGTGGTGCTTCTCAGTTTTACATCCAAGGTGGTGGAGACGGCCGTGGAAAGAATCCATACCGACTCTCAATCCGCTCGCCAATGTTCATCACCATTCCTTACGTTGCAAAGACCATGATCGGCTACAAAGTCGCTGACATTCCTGCCATCATGGGTAGCTTTGACCCTTGTATCGGAGAGACGGATCGTTGAGGTGATACGATGGATGACAAGTACGACCTGAGAAGCCTCTTCATCGGAGAGGAGAGTTTTGCTCACAAGACCATTACATCACTCCTCGAGGGAACACCACTCGAGGATAGTTCCTCCGCTATTGCTTTCGGTGTCGGAACCTTTGCCGTTGTGAACATCGTTTTCCTTCTCTTGTTCTTCTCTCAATTCGCGATTCTTTGGATCGAGCGTAAGGCTGTTGCTCGTATGAACGATCGCCGTGGCGCTACAACTGCTCTTCGTTCACTCTGGGTCGGTGAAAATGGTGTCACTGCTGGTGCATGGTGGAATATGCTTCCATTCGGACTCGGCCGTCCAGTCGGTGTCCTCAATAAGTGGCTCAACAATCGTTTTGGAAATCAATCCGAATACGAGACTGTTGACCGCGTTGGAAACCGTTCGTGGATGGGTCTGAGCATTCTGCCAGGTTTCTTCCAGAACGTTGCAGACGGAATGAAGTTCCTTGTCAAGGAACACATGGTCCCACGTCGAGCCGACAAACTCATTTTCGAAGTTTCGCCGTTTCTTATTGTTTCAACCACGCTTCTCATTCTTGGAATGATTCCACTTTCAAGTGGCATCTATGCTACAAACCCAGATCTCTCGATTCTTTACATCATCGCCATCTTCGGAATCGCTCCAATCGGCGTTTTCTTTGCGGGCTGGTCGTCCAACAACAAGTACACCCTAATTGGTGGTATCCGTTCGGCTGCCCAACTTACAGCATACGAGATTCCCCTCTTGCTCACACTCCTTTCGGTTGCTATGCTAACTGGTACCTTCAACATCATCGAAAGCGTCCACTTCCAGCACACTGCAGGGGCATGGAACCTCTTCCTCATGCCATTGGGTGCGGCTCTATTCCTCATCACCATGATTGCTGAAGTCGAGCGAGTACCATTCGACATGCCAGAAGCTGAAGCCGAACTGGTCGAGGGATGGTGGACAGAATACGGCGGTATGCGGTTCGGTATGTTGTTCATGGCTGAATACATTCGAACCTATGCAGCATGTTTCCTGTTCACACACTTCTTCCTTGGCGGATGGCACCTTCCATTCCAAGGCCTCATCGGTAGCATCCCGTATCTTGGTCCTGCTTACCTCTTGATTCCTGGGGCTCTCGTTGTTCTCATCAAGGCATGGCTCGTGTTCCTCATCGTTTTTGTATGGGCTCGATTCTCTCTCGCTCGTATTCGAACCGATCAAATCCTTGAGTTCGGATGGCGCATGCTCCTTCCACTCGCAGTTCTGCAAGTCGTTCTTGCAGCGGTCTACCGCCTCTACCTTTTCGACGTTAATGGCATGGCCGATACCGTTTACGGAGGAACTGCATGGGATGCATTTGGTGTTCCATTCCTCGTACCTGCACTGACCACAATCCTGTGGCTTGCCTTCTTCTTCCTCTTGCTCAACGATACGGGCAAGAATGAACGCACTGCACGTATGTACCACGTGCAAACGGTGCAACCCGCAGGTACACACTTACCTGGTCAGGAATGAGGTGAAGAAGCATGCCAACACACCCTCAAGCAAAACCGAACTTCCGAAATCTGTTCTGGTATCCGTTCAAGATCACCCTGATTACGGCCCTACGAACATTCCCGTTCTTGGGTCGTATGTTCCCAAAGAAACTGGGAATGGGATACCACAACACCTCTCACCCAGAGTTCCTTGATGATGCGAGCGAACATCGAGCGAAGAGTCGTGCAAAGTACAACGACATCTCGAAGCAAGAGTTCGCTCCAGACCGAGTGACATCGGATTTGTTTCCAAGTCTTTGGAAGCCACAAACCGTCCAGTATCCATACGAACGTCTTGAAGACATGGAACCATGGCTCTTCGTTCCTGGAAACTACAACGGCCGAATCGGTGTCATTTGGGAAACCTGTACGGCATGTAAGATGTGTGTCAACATCTGTCCAAACGATTGTCTGCACATGACGACTGAACTTCGCGTCGACGTTCTCGACAACGCTGAAGGTGAATACGAAGGCTATGGTGCTGAACTCGAGGTCGGTGGATATGCGGCTAAGTTCCGTGAAGAAGTCACGGAAGAACTCGAATCGTTCGATTTGATTACGGCTCACAGCGCTCCTCCATCAGAGTGGCGCTTTGCCCAGGTCTTGGATCTCTCGGGAAGTACTGCAACCGTTCGCTGGAACGATTCCGGCCAAGAAGAAGTCCTTGCTCAATCCGAACTCCGAACAGCAGACGACCAAATCGTCTCAGGTCGAATCGACATTGGTCGCTGTATGTTCTGTGGCCTCTGCATGGAAGCCTGTGGTTTTACTTCGTTCTTCATGACCAACGAATACGATGGTATGTCTGGTTTCACTCGACAAGATCTCTGGTTTGATGCGAGTAGAACGCGTGTCCTGCCATCTGTGCATCAAGAAGCCGTCGATGGCGAACTAGCAAAGCGTGCAACAAAGGAGCGTGACAAGCGAGCAAAGAAGGCTGCTAAGGCTGCAAAACCCGAAGTAGAAGCCCCAGAACCAACTCCAGTCGTCGAAGAAAAGGTCGAAGTCAAGGCTGAGCCAAAAGATGACAAAGCTCTGAGCAAAGAAGAGAAGAAAGAGGCCGAACTTCAACGTGTCAAGGATCGTTCAAAGAACATTGATTTTGATGTTCTAGGAACGGCGAGCGCTGATGAAAAAGACGATTTGAAAATCATCAAAGGAGTGGGTCCGTTTATCGAGGAGAAACTCAATGCTCTTGGTATCTACACGTTCTCACAAATCAGCAAGATGACCAGCGAGTTGGAAGATCAAGTCAACGAAGCCATCGAGTTTTTCCCAGGTCGAGTAAAGCGAGACGAATGGGCCAGTCAAGCCAAGGATTTGCTCGATAAGGAGGATGCCTGAAATGGACGTCGCTTCGGCCACTGAAACCATCATTTTCTTTGTTTTTGCAACGATTACCATTCTTGGAGCATTGGGACTCATCTATGCGCAGCGAGTTGCCCACTCGATGCTCTCACTCATCTTCTGTTTCATGGCCGTTTCAGGAATCTTCATTCTCATGGGTGCTGAATTCCTAGCAGCGATTCAAATTTTGGTCTACTTGGCCAGCGTAGGTTTGGTGGTGTTGTTCGGTATCATGCTGACACGTCGCCAAATTCAGGAGGAGGATTTTGAATGAGATTGATGTCCACACTAACCCGTATTGGTCTGATTTTCCTTGCCGGTGCAATGATCACCGTGCTTGGAACGGCAGAGATTTGGGATGAAGAGGCACAGGAAGTCACAACCATCGACCTTGCCAATACAATGCTCGACGTATGGGCTCTACCATTGCTCATACTTGGCGTGCTCATGGCCATGGCCATGATTGGTGCTGCTTACCTCGTTCGTGACGAACGTCGTGAAAATCTGGAGTGGGAACAGCGAGGTGAAGACGCATGATTGATCCAGCATGGGTAAGCGTACTTTCCGCTATTTTGTTCACCATTGGTCTATGGGGCGCGTTCACTCGAAAGAACGCTATCGTCGTCTTGATGTGTCTCGAATTGATTCTCAACGCTGCAAACCTACAGTTCGTTGCAGCAGCTATCCAACACGGAGATGCATCCGGTTGGGTCTATGCAATCTTTGCCATTGCCATAGCGGCTTCAGAAGTTGCCATTGGTCTGGCCATTTTCCTTGCCATGTATGGCCAACACGAAACGATTTCACTCGATGATGTGAATCTCTTGAAACACTGAGGTGATGGAATGGGCGGCACATCAGAAACAATCAGTTCAACATTCATTGAGTATGCAATTTTCATCGTTCTCTTACCGATGCTTGCATTCCCAATCATTCTCTTCCTAGGACACATCTTCAATGGAAACCAAACGTGGGTGAAGTCGGCAAAGGAAGGAGGGCTCATCGCTCTTCCAATCATGGTTGCAAGTTTTGTGCTCTCCATGCTCCTGATTTCCGAATTCATAGGAAAGGGTACAGGAGGACACTACATCGGTGACTGGCTCTCCTTTGGATGGTTTAGTGCTGATGGCCTCAGAATCGAAGGAAAGGCCTTCGGTATCGGTATTTACATCGATCACATCACGGTGATGCTGCTCTTCGTCGCCTCCTTCCTATGTATGCTCATCAATATCTTCAGCATTGGCTACATGAACACCGACCCGGTCAACGACAACCGAAACCACCGCTTCTACGCTGAGTTCGTTCTGTTTTGTTCAGGTATGCTTGGAATGGTTCTCGCTGATTCCTTCCTTTGGCTGTTCATCTTTTGGGAATTGATGGGTCTTTGTTCCTATCTTCTCATCGGATTCTACTACGAAAAGCCAAGTGCAGCTTATGCAGCAAAGAAGGCGTTCCTCACAACACGCGTTGGTGACGTCTTCCTCGTTATCGGATTGGTCATGCTGTGGAACCTTTTCGGTTCGCTGGATTATGCAGATGTCTTCAACAAGGATTTGATTGCCAATGCCGATCCAGGACAACTCCAACTTGCTCTCGGAATGATGTTCATTGGAGCTGTCGGTAAGTCTGCGCAATTCCCACTTCACGTCTGGCTTCCAGATGCAATGGAAGGTCCTACCCCTGTTTCTGCACTCATTCACGCAGCGACCATGGTCAACGCAGGTCTCTACCTCGTTGCACGCATGTTCCCATTCTTTGGTGCAGAAGCTATGCAAGGAGAACTGGTCGACCTTGCTTTCATCATAGCCGTCATCGGTGGAATTACTGCTGTCATGGCTGCAGCCATTGCCTTCGTCCAGGACGATTTGAAGAAGGTCCTTGCGTATTCGACCATGAGTCAACTTGCCTACATCTTCACCGGTCTTGGTGCGGCCCTGTGGCTTGCCAACTCGCTTGATTGGCATCATGACAGCAAGGCTCACGATATCGTTGTGGTTGCCTTCGGTGCAGCACTCTTCCATCTCTTCAACCACGCTATGGCCAAGGGAATGCTGTTCATGGCAAGCGGTTCAGTCATTCACGAAATGCATCATGCCCACCACGATTTGCATCATCACGACGACCATGACGACCACGGTGACGATCACCACGATGACCATCATGACGACCATTTCGATGCTCAATCCATGGAGAACATGGGCGGACTTGCTTCAAAGATGCCAATCACTGCAACAGCGATGTTGGTCGGTTCAGCATCCATCATGGGGTTGCCATTAATCGGTGGATTCTGGTCAAAGGAAGGCATTATCGCCAACACATGGCGCGTCGCACTCGAGGACCCACGCTTCTTCCTACCAGCTGCTTGTGTTCTTCTTGGAGCAGCCATGACCGGTTTCTACATGTCACGAATGTGGTTCAAGACGTTTGCAGGCAAGCCAAAGACAGAGGTTGCAGCAAAGGTTCACGAACACACACCATGGATTCCGATTCCACTCGTTACCCTCACATTCGTATCGCTTTCAAGCGTCATACTTGCTGGAATGATGTTCACGCACTGGGCCGGTGAACCAGATGGCGGCTATGCCTTCTTCAGCAAGAAAGGTATGCTCAAGGGTCTCATCTACGAGTTTGAGCACGTCTTCGTCAACTCCGATCCATTCTTCTTTGTTCTGACCTACGTGGCCATCTTCATTGGTGCCATTGTTGGTCCGGGAATGGCCATGGCACTTTATGGTGGCTCGCTCGAAGATGGCGAGAAGGCCAAGCCATGGATGCAACCAATCATCAACCTCTCCTCCCGAGTCAACGCAAAGCGTGGATTCGACAATAGTGCATGGGCCAATTCGGGCCTTTCCAATGCGCTGAAGGAACGTCTGTACTTCGATAAATGGTACGATACAGCCATGCTCAAACTTGTAGCTGGCTTTGCTAACATCAGCGCAGCATTCGACCGTAACGTCGTTGATGGAACCATCAAGACGATTGAATCGACATCTCAGAAACTTTCGACTCAGGTTCGTCGTTTAACGACAGGATCGGCTCGTGATTACATCATGATGGCAGCCTTAGGTGTCCTTGTCATCTACTTGCTCTTGGAGGTGATGATTTGAACATTGATTACCTCTCAATGATGGTCATCCTACCGATTCTTGCGAGCATCTTCCTGCTGATTCTGACCTCTCGTCTCAACCCAGCGGCGCGTGCAAAGTTTGACGCTCCTGTTCGAATGGCTGCTTTCATCATCTCTCTGGCAATGTTTGCTGTTGCTACGTTGATGTTCTTGGGTCAAATCGGTGATGTTGGATGGAACGACATGGAATTCAATACGTTTGAATTCCAAGAGTCCTATGTTTGGATTGAACAACTCCGTATCACATGGACAGTCGGTGTTGACGGACTCTCCTTCCCAATGGTTTGGTTGACAACGCTGTTGATGCCAATCACCATCATAGCGACATGGAACGAGAAAGCAGGTGCAACCTACTTCCCACTGATGCTCATGCTCGGTGGTGCACTGATTGGTGTATTCGTCGCACTTGACATGTTCATGTTCTACGTCTTCTGGGAATTGACACTTATTCCAATGTTCTTCATGATTCTCAAGTGGGGTGGAAAGGACCGAAAGTACGCGGCTCAGAAGTTCTTCATCTACACCTTTACAGCATCCGTTATCATGCTTCTCGGTTTGCTGACGATGTACTTCTTGATGGATACGCAAACCTTCAACATGCAAGAGATGGTCGTACAAGCGAGCGGTGCAAACGCAAGCGGTGTCTGGCTTGGTCTTGAAGTTCAGAAAATCCTCTTCATCATGCTCATGCTTGGGTTCCTTGTGAAACTCCCAGCAGCACCGTTCCACACATGGCTTCCTGATGCGCACGTTCAGGCACCAACCGGTGGATCGATGATGCTGGCAGGTGTCATGTTGAAGATGGGTGCCTACGGTATGTTCCGTTTACCAATCTCTCTGTTCCCTCATGCATTGGAGGAATTCCAATTCATCATCATGATGATTGGATTGGTTTCACTGGTTTGGGGAGCCATTGTTTGTCTTGGACAAACCAACCTCAAGAAGATGGTTGCATATTCCTCCGTATCGCACATGGGTGTTATCCTGTTGGGTATTGCAAGTATGCAACCACTGGGTTGGGCTGCAGCGCTCTTCATGATGTTCGCTCACGGAATCATCAGCCCAATGCTCTTCGCCGTTTGTGGTGCCTTCAAACACCACTATCACAGCATGGAGATTGGGGCTATGCGAGGTATGGCCAAGCATTCACCATGGCTTGCGACAAGCATGATGTTTGGTTGGATGGCTTCACTCGGTCTTCCATTGCTTGCAGGTTTCGTTGCTGAATTGATGCTGATGGTTGCATATTGGTACGCCTATGGATGGTGGATCATCTTCCCAGGTCTTGTCCTTGCTATTACCGCTGCGTACTATCTTTGGTCCATGCAGCGAACCATCTTCGAAGGTGGTGAAGCAACACAACCTCCAGAAAGCCTCCATGGTGAACCGGTCCCAGATATTGACAATTCCGAGAAGATTGCCATGCTTCTTCTTGCAGCTTTCACTATCCTCTTTGGTATCATGCCATGGATCTTCCTCGACATGATGGACATGTGGACTCGAAGCGCTATGGCGTTCCTTGGCTTGGGAGGTGCCTGATATGTCGACTGAAAATGACTTTGATATGGACATGATAGAAACGCTCGGTCCTGAATTCACTGTGTTTGTCGGACTGCTTCTCATCATGGTCGTTCCAAACCTTGGAAACGGTACCTTCCGTATCCCAGGAACATCCATCCGATTGCCTTGGTTCCTTGGTGGTACACGTTTCAAAGCCGTTGCATCACCACGACTTCCTGGTCTCCTTGCTGTCCTTACAATGGCCTTGGCATTGTTCCAAGTCATTTGGTACCTTCTTGATGCCACGCCAGCAGACGGACAGGACATCATGGCTGGTGGCCTCTTCATCTTCAAGGTGAACATGTTCTCACGCATCTTCGAAGCCATCTTCTTTGCAGCATTGCTTCTTGCGGCCATTGCATCCTTAGACCGATTACCAATTGGCTCACAAAAGAGCGATGATATCGATGTGTTGTTCAACAACCGTCGACAAGCGGATTTCTACATCTTGATGTTGACTTCAGCGCTCGGAATGAGCGTTGTTGCCCTCGCTCAAGACATGTTTGTCTTGTTCGTTGGATTGGAACTTGCTTCGTTCTCAACCTACATTCTCGTTGCCTTCCACAAG
>CALDQY010000008.1 GCA_937911445.1 uncultured Rhodobiaceae bacterium
CAAACGGAGGTTGCTCTCAAAGGCTACGATATGGCCGTTGAAATCGTTCTCTCCTGCATGAAGGATGGACAAGTGACGACCGTCGGTGCAGAGGCAGAGGAAGACGACGAAGAGATGTTTGCCTGTGAAGTATGTGACGGACTCGTCAAAGAATCAGATTCAAAATGCCCACATTGTGGAGCAGTCTTCGAAGATGAAGAAGAGGAAGAAGTCATCGAACAAACTCGTAAAGGACCTCCTGGTCGATCTCGATCCGGACCACCCGGACCTTCTCGTTCAGGACCACCAGGGCCGAAGAGGGGCGGACCTCCAGGACCAGCCAAAGGTGGTCCGCCTGGACCGAAGAAAGGTGGACCACCAGGACCATCCAAGGGTGGGCCGCCAGGACCGAAGAAAGGCGGACCTCCAGGACCATCAAAGGGTGGACCACCGAAAGGCGGGCCATCCGGTCCGAAGAAAGGTGGACCGCCGGGGCCAAGCAAGGGAGGGCCACCAGGACCTTCCAAGGGCGGACCTCCAAAGGGTGGACCATCTGGGCCAAAGAAAGGTGGACCACCGGGGCCGAAGAAAGGTGGACCACCGGGGCCAAAGCGTGGTCCTCCTAAGTGATGAGGCGTTCACGTGTCGAATACACCCAATGAATTTGGGAACATTGGATTCTCTGGGACGTTACGGCCATCTCAAGTTGCAGCCGTTTCGGTTATCAAGCCTCAACTCGATTTGAACGAGAAAAGATTGCACATCGTTGCACCACCTGGTTCGGGAAAGACTGTTCTTGGACTCTATGTTTGGGCTGATTTGGTTCGCGTTCCTACCCTTGTCTTGTCTCCTAACTCAGCGATTCAAGCGCAATGGGCTGCTCGAACTTCTTTGTTCGATCTTGATGGAAAAGAGGACCAAATTAGTACCGATCCCAAGAATCCAGGATTGTTAACATCCCTCACGTATCAATCTGTGACCATGCCAAAGCGAGGTGGAGAGGACCTCGATGTAACAGCTATCGAACTTTGGGCAGAAGTTCTTGTGACAAAGGCGGAAGCAGATACCAATGAGGCCGCACTGCTGTGGATTGCGGATTTGAAACGAACAAACCCCGAATATTTCGATGAGCGTTTATCTGTCTATAGAAAGCAGGTCCGTGACGATTTTGCAAAAAATGGAAACGCTTTATGGACGCTTCATGATTCAGCGAGAAAGACATTGATGCGGCTTAAAGAGAAAGGCATTGGGATGATTATTCTCGATGAATGCCATCACTTACTGCACCATTGGGGAAGGGTGCTTACCGAACTCAAGGAGTTTTTCGATGATCCAATCGTTCTGGGCCTCACCGCAACACCACCTGACTTCACGACAGTGAAGGAAAAAGAAGCTGAACGTTATCACGAGTTCTTTGGTGAAATCGACTATGAGGTGCCAATCCCTGCTCTCGTTCGAGATGCAAACCTTGCACCGTATCAGGATCTTTGCTATTTCGTCCGACCTGCGGAACATGAACTCGAGTATATCGCAAAAGTTGATGATGAATTCGATGAAATTCTTGCTGAATTGGAACGGCCTCCAACTTACGAAAACGGCGTGCCTCGTTTGCAAGATTGGGTATATCAACAACTCAATGACAAAATATTGCCTGGAGGGAAATCCGTCACATGGACAACATATGCCAAACAAACTGGAGCATTCAGTGACGCTGCGAGAATGTATCTCAAAAATTGCAAGATGGGTCTTCCACCAGATGTACCCTCGTTCAAGGGTTCTGAATGGGGACGTATGGCATACCTTCGTCAAGTCCTCGATCGTTACGTGCGGCATGGCTTACGACGATCTGAACTGAAGTCGGACCACAAGAAGGGAGAGATATTAACGAGCCGACTTCGATTGCTCGGAATGCAGATTACTGAAACCGGAATTCGTCCATGTGCATCACCAGTTGGAAGAATTATGGCATATGCAGCAACCAAGATTGAGGCGCTTTCAGATATCATTTCCACTGAAATGCAATCCCTCGGGCAGGACATTCGTGCAGTTATCGTAACCGACTTTGAGAAAACCTCTGCAACAGCCTTGGTCGAAGGCGTCATGGACGATGAAGCGGGCGGTGCAATTGCTGCGTTCAGGTCCCTTGTGAAATGCGACTCAGGCGACATCCTTGACCCCATTCTTATGACGGGAAGTACGGTATTGGTCGACGATGATCTGTCTGATCGTTTCCTCGAAGCCGCCCGTGCTTGGATTGCTGAACGAGAACTCGACATCGAGCTAAGGACGCGTCATGAAGAGACATACCATGTCATAGTCGGCCGAGGAAAAGATTGGATTCCTCGATACTACTCGCTCATGATTACCGAATTCTTCCAACAAGGACTGACAAAGTGTTTGATTGGCACGCGTGGACTTCTCGGCGAAGGGTGGGATGCATCGAAAATTAACGTACTCGTTGATTTGACCACTGTAACAACGAGCATGAGCATCAATCAACTGCGAGGTCGATCGATGCGATTGGACAAGGATTGGCCTGAAAAAGTAGCCAACAATTGGGATGTTGTTTGTTTTGCAGATGAATTTACCAACGGATACAAAGATTACCTTCGATTTGAAAAGAAGCACAAACAATTGTACGGTGTTTGTGATGATGGAGCGATCGAAAAAGGCGTAGGACACGTTCACGCAGCCTTCACTGAAGCTGAACCTGAAGGAATCAGCGAAGGCATGAATTTGTTCAACGAAGAAATGCTCATGCGTTCAAGAAATCGCGAGAAAGCGAGAGATCTATGGGGTATTGGACAACCATTTAGTGCACATCCGAGAGCTGCAATCGAGACGATGCCGAACGACGATAACTTTGGGCTAGGGTCAGGATTCAAATTTTCATCAAAACAAGTGTGGAGTGGGCAATCACTCGTACAGGCAATGGCATTGGTCGTTTCAAACAGCCTGATTCATACAGGACATATTTCAAACACGTGTCGAGCGTCAGGTGGCGACCGTGGAGGCGGTTGGATGAGGATGCACCTCACCAACAGCACTGAAGAGGAATCCAAGATCTTCTCAGAAGCACTCGGAGAGGTCCTCGGGCCTTTGGAAAATCCGAGGTATGTCATATCTCGACATTCGCGTTTCTTTACCGAGACTTGGTTGACCAAAATTCTACCAGAGGTTTTGGCGAAATATTTCCGCCCAATCGAGTCCAAACTTGTGATGTATCACTCCGTCCCAAAGATATTGGCGGGCAAACGTGCAGATGCAGATGTGTTCTTGCGGTATTGGCAAGAGTTCATCAGTCCGGGGGAGTTGTTTTACGCGCACAGCGCTGAAGGCAAACTGCGTATTGAAGCCATTCGACAGCAAAATCTCGGACCAAAGAATGCAACCAAGAAAAAGCAAATCTTCCTATGAGCAACTCGGACAGGTGATTTTGTCACCTTTGCAAGCGGCGCAGAAGCGATTCCTGCATTTGTAACATCGGAAGTCAAACACCGTTACGGGCGTAGAGCATGTCGGATTTGCACACACCTCAGTGGCTTCAGTTGATGATTGTGGCATTGAAGACCAAAATGCATCAGCATCTAAGGCTGGTTTTTCTTGAGAGGTGGAAGAAGGCGACCCAGCAATGGCCTGAGCACTCACTTGAGCAGTACCAATGTTGAGGACTTCTTTCACGTAAGGGTTCGAGAAGAACGGTTCGGCTGATACGGCTGGATGTTTGAAGAACGATGCATAGGTGGAAGCTGCTTGTGGAACACTCATTCCACTCAAATCACTAACCTGCATTTTCCGAATGAGTTGATCGTAACTTGGATTCCCACTTTGTCTCTGTGAACTGAACATCGGTCGCCTTGTTTGAGGATGGCCTTGAGTCCCTGCATTGAATCCTTCCTGGAGTGTAACAATCTTGAAAATAAGGTGTGCGAGACTTGTAAAGATGATTGTAAACATACCGAGGTAGACCATAATTTCGAAGTCCCCTCCAAAGAAAAACAAAACAAGTCCAAGCAGGTACAATGACCCGAACCTGGATTTTTTTTGTTCCGTCATCTTTTCACCTCAAGTGGCCATGGCGCCGTCTCCAAGCGCCATGGCCGATTGGGTCTACCCATACCTGCGTAGCGAGGTGCATGTCATTGTCCGAAGACTCCATTGGAGACAGTATTATCCTTGATTCCGAAGTATAAAGACTCATTCCCGAACGGCAATTCGTAACGTCGGTTCTTGATTCCCAGCGAAGGTCGCAGAAGATGGAACTTGACGATGAATGCCCATTCTCTTCTCGAGCTCTAGATGAGAAGCAGAAAAAGACGTTCTTGAGTCCACTTCATCCCCATAGAGACCAATCGGTTGAAGTTCAGCTTGCCAATCTGCATCCTCATCCA
>CALDQY010000009.1 GCA_937911445.1 uncultured Rhodobiaceae bacterium
ACGGACAAACATGGATCTCTTGCCTTCATTCATTGATGATTTAAGAGTCGTAACAATCGGTGACAAACAGGACCTTTGTCCATGTGCTGGAACGCATGTTCGTAACATTTCAGAGATTAAAGGAATTGAGTTTATCGGGAAAAAATCGAAAGGTAAGGGTACACAACGTGTGACCTATCAACTCATCGATTAATTATCTGATTAAGAATTAATACAATTAACCACTGATTAATGAGAAATCAATCTTCATCACCGAGAAGATCGAGGACATCAGAAACTGTGGAATCCCAAGCATTCTTCTTCATTCTCTTTTGATGCAATTCCTCATTCTCAATGATACCGAGAATCTCTTCATCAACGCCCGTATTTTCAGCCTTGATGTTGGTACGTGTAACCATTTCAATATCCTCACCAGCACGATCAGAACGGTCTACTGGAACAATATCCTTGCTTGGAATTGTCCTTCCTGCATGATACTGGTTCGTATCAATTGACTCCTTACTCCATGTATCTGTACCAATTTTACGTGCGATCTCTGGTTCAGGAGGTTTTTCTTTCCACTGATTCTTGTTTGCTATGTTTTGAATGAGGTTTGGTTTCTCAGTACTTTTTTGATGCTTAAAAACATCCAGCACATCTTGTTCAGTTTGTTCAGCGCCTTTCGGGATGTATTGTCCAGCAAGTTTTTGCTGTTCTACCAATACTTTACCGTGAACTGGGTCATTGTCATGACGATGAGGCGCTACAGCCATGGCAAGCAGCTCTTTTGCAAACTGGTAGAATGCATCCTCGGGCGGGGCCTTTGCGATTTCATCTCGTATTCTTCTGTGTGAGGCAATACACTTGGTACATCTCGAACTTCCTGCTTCATCAGGTTCATCGCACCAAAGACAACAGGCTTGGAGCCCCATGTCCTTCATCGCTCGCCTAGGCATCGACATGGTGCTCATCGATGCCTAGTTGTTCAAACACATGAACTCTCGTACATCGCGAGCGAGGATTGAAAGAAGACCAGCATTTGAGGCAACCATGGTTCGAGACCCCCGTGCAGACATTCTCGAACCAAATCCATTCTACGGTTCACAACAAAAAATTCACCGTGTTCATGCAGGGCAACAATCGAGAGGGTCCTCACCGATCAACAATTTCTTCCGTGTTATGTCACAAACTCAGCCCACACTGCACAAAGGCAGCATTTGGCATTTCAGTGACGAAGAAAAGCGACACCTTCTGTATGCCACTGCAGCGTTTACTCTTGCACTTGGCTTCATGTTTGGGGGGAGGGGTCTTGGTGGAATTTCTGAGTTCGGCCTAAGTCAATGGGTGGTTAACGTACTTGTTACCATGCCATTGGTCCTCATTGCTATTGGGCCAGCTTTCGTTCTTCATGAAATTGGTCACAAGATTATCGCTAAGAAAAATGGTTGTTGGGCTGAATTCCGTGCGGATCCAAAAGGACTCCAATTTGGAGTTATGTTAGCACTTATCTTCGGTGTATTGTTCATGGCTCCAGGAGCTGTCATGGTTGCAGGTCTAGTTACTCGCCGCCAGAACGGACACATTGCCATCGCAGGACCGTTGGTCAATCTAGGCTTATTTATCATCGGAATACCACTAGGGGTCCTTTTGTTCATGCTCACAGGCGCAGCAGAATTTGCAGGCCAACAGCATATCGATGGTAGCTCAATCATCTGGCAGGCAATGGTTTACGATGTCGTTCGCTGGTGGCTGTATGCCAACATCGGCCTTGGATTGTTTAACATGATCCCGTTTGGCCCACTTGACGGATTGAAGGTCAAAGATTGGAACAGCAATGTTTGGCTTGCACTGTTCTTGGTGTTTCTTTCACCAATACCGATTTATTTCCTAAGCGGGGGATGGTCAGCAATGACACTCGTCATTTGGCTATCCAATCTGGTTTGATCAGAGCCCATGGATTTCCTTGGACTTGTCGTGACTCCAGTGGTAACACAATCGGAGAAGGTTGAGATAGTGTCCTTGTCCATCCTTTACCATCTTCTCGTGAAGCGGCTCATTGCTCATGAACATGTCACCCCAAACGTTGGCGGAAGTCCCCTTCTTGCCCTTTGGTAGGTCAAAGACTTCGTTTGTCGTTGGTTCCAACAAGTTCTTCCAGACGATTGCGGGGTTGACAGCCATTGTGACTTCGACGATGATTTCGTCTTCGTTGAGGCCGGTTCCTGTCTGCCATGATTCATCTCCCATATCAGCAAGGAATGGGAGACACAGATCGATGATGGAGAGTCCAGTCATTGGGTCAGCACCGGTCATCTGACCGTATGCTTCTCGCATTCGTCCACGGTCAGCTCCACGCGCACCCGTGATCATACGTAGTTTGTCAATAGACGTTGGAACGAGGAATCGGATGTCGGTGTAGTAGACAAGCGCCTGTTCACTGCTACCTGCAGGCGCAAAGATGTGTGAGAATGGCTGTGCGCCACTGGTTTCTCCAAGCATATCCATTGGGAACAATGTCTTGAGTGCATTTGTAGCAACGGATTGGACAACACGTCGAATCAATCGCTCAGGAGCGGCTGAGACATCGTTGAACGATTCCATGTACTCATCGAGGTTGAGAATGTCGTATCCACGAACAGCGAGAATGGAATGCACGTTTGGACCGAGAATCTTGTCACCCTCGATCATTGCTTGACTAATCCAGCGAGCGCCTTTAGCGAAATCGCTTGCAGTTACGAGGTCAGCGTATGCCTTGTATCGACGAGCAACACGGTTCATGAAGTCTGCTTGGTCGAGCTTGGTGAAGACCGTAGCAGCATAGTTTGACTTCAGTGCGTGGTCAGCAACTTGACTTGCATTGACGCACGTCAAGAGGTTTCCTTGGTCGTGAGGGTAGAGCAACAATCGTCGACGCTTGGCAGCGCCACCCAGCGAGCCAACCTTTGGATCAGTCAATAGGTAGCCGAGACAAGCTGTGACTTCGAACAGACGAGCGTACTTGTCTTCATCGCTGGCGTTCTTAATCCACTCATCAAGACCTGGCTCGATGCAGTGGAATTCAAGAGGAACCATTTCGGAACCTGCACCGAACATTTGTCGGACGGTCGAAGAGGACATCATTCCCATCATAGTGTACA
>CALDQY010000010.1 GCA_937911445.1 uncultured Rhodobiaceae bacterium
CGGCCAGTAGAGTGCTTCAGGTATCTCATCGGTAGGCAAATCGAGTTCAATCTCGATCGAGTGGCCGTAGGTTGCTCGAATCATCTCTCCCTCAACTTGGTATCGACCTTTCTCATCAGCATTTGCGATGGCCTCAAAGTGCCATCCACGCAGCCAATGATAGTGACGTCGCTGACCGGAAATGGAATCAGCAAGTTCGCGAGTGCTGACCCAGCCATTGATGTCCATTTCAACATTGAACTTTTCAGGTGCGTGTCGCAAAACGAGTGCGAGCATGCGACCTAGGCTTCCTGCCTCTCGGTCGCTCATGATGAATTTTCCTTCTTCATTACAGACAGGACAGTTGGTACCACTAAAGTGGCCGTGCTTTCTACATTGGCGCAGCATATTCGGGGCCTATCGACACCCATTCATGAACCCTGCGGGTGTTTTGACCGACTCAATCAAATGCTAGTTTCAATTCGCAGCATCATGGTCGATGTTGCAATGGTTGGTGCTGGCCAAACGAAATTCGGCAACCATCCTCTCGGATTGAAAGGGATGTGGGCGGAAGCCATCGAGAAAGCGGTTCAAAGCGTCGATAACGGATTCGATTCCACCGATGTCGAAGAAGCGTTCATTGGAAGCATTGCCTTTGGTGGATCACAACTTGGAAACACGGCTGCTCTGCTCACAGAACATTCAGGCATGGAGGGCGTCAGCGTACGTCGTGTTGAGAATGCTTGTGCTTCGTCTGGCTTTGCCCTACGAGACGCTTGGATGGCCATCAAAAGCGGTCAGGCCGATGTTGTCGTTGCAGGTGGAATTGAGAAAATGAACGACTTGTCTGCCTCTAGGAAACGCTACTGGCTCGGAGTTTCTGGAGACACAGAATGGGAACGTCTCGCTGGCTTGACGTTTCCTGGAACCTACGCACTGACGGCTCGAAGATACTTTCACGAATTCGGTTCGACACACGATGACCTCGTACATGTTTCTGTCAAGAACCATATGCACGGCTTCGAAAACGAGGCTGCACATCTCAGGAAACAAGTCTCATTTGAAAAAGCACAATCTGGGTTCATGGTAGCAGACCCACTCACCCTCTACGATTGCTGCCCAACGTCCGATGGTGCATCTGCGGTCATCCTCGTAGCCGATCACTTGGCACACAAGTTCACCGATACACCCGTTTGGGTCAAAGGATCGGGTGCAGGTTCTGATCACCTTGCACTCCACGATAGGCCAAGCATCACGCAATTACGAGCAACCCAATCGGCTGCAGCAAAAGCATACAAAACAGCAAGCATCTCTGCATCCGATGTTGATTTAGCTGAAGTGCACGATTGTTTCACCATCGCAGAAGTATTGGCAACGGAAGATCTTGGCTTCGCTGGTCGTGGTCTTGGCGGGTCATTCGCTCGAGAAGGAGAAGGTCGACGAAACGAAGGGAGCGTCACCATCAATGCGAGTGGTGGACTCAAATCAAAAGGCCATCCACTTGGAGCGACTGGAACTGGTCAAGCTGTTGAAATCTTCAAACAATTGCGCCATCAAGTCGAACCTGAGAGACAGGTACGCGATGCTGAAATCGGATTGACACACAATGTGGGAGGATCTGGTGCAACGTGTGCCGTCCATGTCTTTGGGAGGCAGCGATGATGCCGCTAGCAACCTTTTCCGACGGCAAAAATCACTTCGCTTGCAGCCAATACGGAGGAGACTGGGCTGGTCCTGATGGCGATCGTTTGACGATTTTACTCGGCCTCTTGAAGCAGTTACCAGCCGGATCGCTCAACCTTCATACGTTTGAGGACTTTTTGGAGTTTACACCGAGTGTGAGCGTTCGAGACATCATCGAGTCGAGTACAGACTGGCGTATCGATGATGAAGCAAGTTTCTACCTACATGCAAGCATGAGCAATTATATTGTTGCAATAACAACCTCACAAGTCGAGCCCAATTGGCCATCTTTCGGCGCTACATCGTACGACGAGGAAATGAAAGAACAACTTCAGCAACAATGGAAGAGTGAGGTCGAAGGTGTAAGCCAAGGAGCATACGTCTCCCAAGCACAGCATACGATTGCAACACCATCCCGGCTTGGTTTGAAAGCTCAGGTTGATCGTCAACAACTTGTATGGCCACCTCGGCAACTCAACGCAACTGGCGAGAGAATCGAATCCGCAAGCGAGCAACTCTCTGAAACAGCAACGATTCTGACTTGGACTCGCCTGAGCGCAGCTGGTGCACCCTCAGAATTCTCCGGACGAGCCCCGATTCTTGATGGCGTCTCAACGGTCCTTGTTCAATTTCCAGAGGGTCCAAAAGGTGTCTTCATGTTGGCCGACGACGAGCGCAAAGAACCAGCCATCGATGCAAGTGTTCGCTTTGATGTTCGTCGCCTCTATGGGCAAGATGGCATGATGCATTATGGTTTGAAAGCCATGCTCCTTTAATTCTAAACGCTTGGATAGAAGCCTTCATAGAAAGTCTGTCCCGTGGCCAAAGCATGGCTGGGTTTGGTGGCATTCGCAAAGGAAGAAAGGAAGCGGCTGACAATCTTTCAATCCAAGAGGATGGAGATTGTGCCCGCTGTGGTGGAGAAAGCCAACCATCAACCATGGAGGGTTATCTTGTATGCAGCCGATGCTCGTACGAATGGGCAGATCCAAATCACGTTTCTCGCACAGTCCGTGGCCCACCACCGAATCATCGCCGAGATTCAGAATTGATTAACGAATTCAAGGCGGAAATGGAACGAGGGGACCTCAAAGGCATTCTTGGTGTTGATTCGAATCTCTCTGCTGAGCAAGAACAATCACTCAAGCGATTGGAGGACAAGTGGATGAGTGGGATGCAGGGGCATTACAATGCTGCATCCGAAGATCGTAAGCCCCTCATGATTAGTTTTGACGATGACGACAACTTGGTTTCAACAGAAGTCGCTGCGTTGACCATTGTTTCAAATGGATTTGATGGAGGAGAAGAGATTCGTCTTGAGTACCCTGGCAAAGGAACCGAATTTTATGCATACAACGAACGAAGTCCGACTGGATGGAAGCGTGGTCGCAACAGTGAAGATACGGCGAGATCGATTACCAATGTCATCAATCGTTCTTCGCGTCTGGTGTATGCAAATCTAGAGGGTAACCGCATTTCCTTCGAATTGAGAGATGATGCTCTCAAAGCTGAATCGCTCGTTCTCTTCGTTGATGATCCCGGAGGTCAAGACATTGTTGCAGAGAAAGGAGGCGTTATCCTTGATTTCCGTGATATTAATGTCTTGGACGATTATCGAAACGTCATCGCTCTAGTCCTTGAAGATGGCATCATCTCGCCAAGTGAAGATCAGATGATGTGGGTTATGCGCCAACAGCTCGGCGTGAGTGAGGAACAACACGTTGCTCTTGTTCAGGAAATCTTCGGCGGTAACGCGTTGAAGGAGTGTCCAAATTGCAATCAAATGGCTGAACTTTATCCAGAGTACTCAGCATGGTATTGTCATCCGTGTGAAAGTTGGCTCTAAATCGTGTTCTATAGATTTTTTACAGGGCTTGATTTTCAAACCCTTTTTGCGAACGTGAGCGAGGGATGCTTCATAAGGTGGACGGTGTTCCGTTAGAATGGCGAACGCTATGGCAAAAGATGTATTGTATATTGGAATTGATTTGGGAACATTTCGTTCTGTAATGGTCTCCTCAGGGAATCACGAAGAAGAAGAACTCACTGTAATTGGGAC
>CALDQY010000011.1 GCA_937911445.1 uncultured Rhodobiaceae bacterium
GCGCCATCATCGAGAACAGTACCTTGAGTCAACACCAACGAAACAGATTCTTGGGGAATGGTCAATGCAGGTGAAAACCGCCATCGAAGTGCAGGGAACGTTTGGATGACTTCCTGTCCTGCACGATCGATGATTTTCACACTCGGCTCACGGAAAGTATCACCAAGGTCAGGTGTGGTCCACGCCAATTCAAGGTCGACAACCAATCGTGTGTCTTTCTCGTAGGGTCCAGCGGTGGTACCATCGAGAGCAAGCATGGCACAATCGTTGACGATCAGATGGATGCTGTTCGATGTGCATGAATCGGTTCTGAAATCCCACGTAAAGGACAGAGGTGAGGTGAGGATGTTCGAAGCGAGCTGGATTTCAACCGTCGTCAAGTCCGAGGCACCGTTTGGTTCGCTCATGTCAACACGCAATGTGTACGCCTGCTCAGGGTGCAACCACGGTTGTGCACCACCTGTCCATGACATGGCGTTTGAGGTCAGAGTTGGCGGTCCATCCGGTCCAATTTGATACATGAACAGGTGCTCATCTTCTTCGCCTGTTCCTGCATCTTCGAGAGTTTGTCCAGATTCGTCCTGACCGACCAGATATCCTGCAACCTTCTGGCCTTGCGAACCCATGGAATCATCGAACAAGAGCGTGTAAATTCCTGTTGAGAGGGTCAAGTCGGTTGGGATAATGAGCGATCGTTGTTTGTATTCATCTGGACTTGGCCAACCGTTCAAATCGACGTCATCCACCCATTCTCTCCACAGCATAACCTGAACATCGGATGGCAACAACACAGGGTCGAGAATCTGGAATTGAACAGTTTGACTGGTCGATGCGAGTCGGTGATCGTACCAAGCAACCGTTGAATCGATGACGGCCGGAGCGGTCGGGTCGATTTTGAAGGTTCGCGTGTATTCGGAATCACCGACGACACCCCCACCGTTCAGTGGAATAACACGAACAGTCCACGTCAAATCTCCGAATGAAAATGGAGCCACATCGGAAACATTCCACATGTCGACATCGAGACTCGTGGTATTGGCAACCATGGTATTTCCTTGCCACAACTGAACCTCAGCATCACCGTCTGCAAAGGCATCGATGCTCTCAACGCCTTCGTAACCGACATCAATCGTGAAATTCAGTCCCATGCCAGCTGCAAGGTACTCGGTGGACGAATCAATGATGCCATGATCGTCCATGATTTCAACCGATTTGATGACCAAATCATTCTCAAAGGCTTGCCCTCCTCCGAGACCATTCCACATGTATTGGCCTGGTCGTGAAATAACACTGTTATCGAGAACAAGACGCATCGAGGCGGCAAGCCAATCCTCATCGTCCCATCCTTGCTCAACTCGGAATTTCACGGTTATTTCACGCATCGTTGCCGATGTTTCTGAGATGCTGAACGCTTCGGTTGGATGCAGTTCGATGAGGTCACTGTCTGCTTGTCCTAGAGCAGTCCCTCCTCCAGTTGGCAACAACCACGTGGCATGATTGTTTTCTCCTTGGACATCAAGTCGAATCAATGAGATGGTACGTGCGGTATCAACGCTAAATCGCGTCGTAAACGAAAGCCAACGTTGGGAGGGTGTCAGCGGAGTTGATGCATTTTCCACTGTAACCATACCTGCTGCAACGTCGTCACTGAACTCCATATCCGTGACTTCAACGGTCATTTTTACATTCGACAATCCAGTAAACGGGAAGGTGATCGATGGCGATGAGCCAGGCGTGCGATAAGCGGCATTCGCAGCCATCACGAGAGGTGACTGCTCATCAGCAGAGATGGAAACCATGGTTGCATAAGGTGCCGCAAGATTGGAAAAGGTGGCAACACCGTTTCCATATGCCTCAATATCAACAAGAGCGAAACCTTGGCCCAGATTGTTCAACAATGCACTCTGGCTGCTCAACGTTGATTGCATAAGTGCATATTCTGACGCATTCAGTTCGAGGCGGTAAACGGTTGCGTTGTCCAATGTTCGTGAAAGGATGGTCGACCCAGCGATGCGCAATGACACACCTGTCATGTTTCCGTTTTCACTGGAAACTGATACTGCAAAGTGCTCGAGATTTGAGGCAGGAATCCATGTGGAGGCCTCGGCGAGGCCTGCGAATCCGAAAGATGCACGATGGATCTTTTCACCTGTTGAGAAGTGATCTTGGAAGCCCCATGAGCCGATTCGAACATCTGGGTTTCCCCATTCAAGCAAACCGTCTCCATTCAAATCCAACGAAGGTGAATGCACACGACCGCCAGTTGACATGGTGACCTGAATCTCATCGAGGAGAGCAGGTTGTGTTGAATTGTGCATGAACATGAGTTGGAAGGCATGCTCGTTGGCGTCAAGCTGATCAGAGTAAGGGAGCGTGATGGCAATCCACGCATCTGCTTCATCGTGACGAACGTAAGCATCGTATTCTTGCATTGTCGCCGCAATCTGGTATCCCGCAAGTGGAGAATTGCTCGTGAACCATGGTGAATGGACTGTTCCATTGGCAATCGATGTGATGGAACCAGCTAGATAGGTGCTGTTGTTCATTGTCCAGCCACGGTTCATTGGGTCCGTGGAAAACGTGTCCTTGAGCAGACCACCTGCTGTAATGGATTCAACCGATGGCATGGAACTTGAATCCAATCCTTCGAAAATCATGCGTAGCCGAAGGGAGCCGTACGTCTCCCAATCAACCGCATCGAGATGAACAAGGGTGCCCTCGATGTTTTCGAATCCTGAAAGGTTGTCTCCAGTCGTGGCATCGATGAGAGTCCACGAAAGACTCGAACCCATAGGCAAGTCTGCATTGATGTGCATGGGCGCATAAGGCCCCATGGCGAGAGAGAAGCTGTTGGACGAATTGTAACCAAAGGTTGGACTCGTCCATGATGTTAATGGAGGAATGACCACTTTGACGTCATCAACAAACCAGTAATCGCAGCAAGTCCCGCTGCCAGAGGTTTGCTGGATGCGGAATTGTGATGTGGAATGGAGGGCGGCTGCCGGCAGAATCGTCGAATACTGGAAATTGCTTGTCTGAGATCCGCCACCTTGGAAGGTGTGGAAGGTTGTCCATTGACCGCCTGCTGTTTTGTACTTGAACTGAAGGTTTTCACCGGAGTCAGGTGTCTCACCACAACCTGAACGACCCTCATGCACCCATGCATGAAATGGAATGTTGCTACGTCCTGCGAGATTGGTTGCTGGCGAGGTTGCATAGGTCGAACCTGCATAGGTTCGAATCGATCCGCCACTCGAGCCGTTGTATCCACACGATGGCGTCGTCACGCGGCCACTGTAAGAATTGGAAAAGGTCCAACCTTGCGCTCCGTTGTTGAAATCATATCCAGGAGCTGATCCATCACCGGTCAAAACGCCCGATTGTGAGAAGGTGTTGTTTTTCACTGCGTCCACGTGGTTCCAAGCGGCATCGCCTTCCCAGAGTAACGTCTGAGAGTTTTCCATCGTCTCGGACTGAATGCTCATGTCAAGCGATGTGATGGCACCTGAACTGGTAGGAACATCAAGTTCAAACGATGTCAAACTGGCTTGGTTTGGACGAATATCGACGGTCACAGGGGTATTCTCGCCAACAGAAACGACAGTCTGCTCATCATCCAAGTGAACGACTGGAGCGGGTGGAGCAAAGGTGGTGTATGGGCCCATAACGAACAGAAAGAGTACGAGCAAAGCAACTCCACGTCCCTTCGGAGAGGCGGCCATGCCTTTGCCTGATTTTCAAAGGACTTGAATGTGTCAGTCTTAACTGCTGCTCTGATTGAGGGGAGAGATTGAAAACAAGGGGCCAATTCGCAAAACATGGTTCGACCAAATCCGGCAGGTGAACTCGATGCCGTTGCCCTCGAAACGGCACTCCTTGAAACTTGGAAGAACGAACAAACGTTCCAGCAGTCCATCGATTCAAACCGAGCCGGGGCGCCCTTCATTTTCCTTGAAGGTCCGCCGACGGCCAACGGTAAACCGGGCATTCACCATGTTGTGGCTCGAGCCTACAAGGATCTCGTATGTCGCTGGAAGACCATGGAAGGTTTTCTTGTCGAGCGAAAAGGCGGCTGGGATACGCACGGGCTTCCTGTCGAAATTGAAGTTCAGAAGCGACTCGATTTGATGAGCAACGAAGCCATCGAAGAATTCGGAATGCAAGCCTTCAACGATGCTTGCCGTGAAAGTGTTTGGACGTACGAGAGCGCTTGGAGAGAGATGACCGAACGCATGGCATACTGGGTCGATCTCGACAACCCATACGTCACACTGCACAACGATTACGTCGAATCGTGTTGGTGGGCTCTCAAACAAATGTTCGACAAGGATTTGCTCTACCGAGGTCACAAGGTTCTACCATATTGTCCACAAACGGGAACATCCTACTCTAGCCACGAAGTGGCCTTGGGCTACAAAGAAGTCGAGGAGCCTTCGGTCTATGTGAAATTCAAATTGGTTGATGATTCAGCATCCATCCTTGCTTGGACCACCACGCCCTGGACCCTGCCAGGAAACGTTGGTCTCGCTGTTGGACCGGATGTGACCTATGCACGCTGTCGTGTTCGTGAGGAACCCGAGGGCTGGCAGGGACGCGGTGGTGCATCAGTTGGTGAGGAATTGATTCTCGCCAAGGATTTGATGGGTGAAGTACTCCGTCATCATGTCGACATCATCGAAGAAATACCTGGATCGTCGCTGGTTGGTAAATCCTACGAGCCATTGTTCCCAAATGCTGTACCGCAAGGTGACTCCACAACAGCATGGACCGTCTTGTCTGCTGATTGGGTCACGACTACCGATGGTACCGGTGTGGTCCATACCGCTGTCATGTACGGTGAAGACGACTACAATCTTGGAATGGAAGTGGGTCTTCCGGCGTACCACACCGTCAACATGGAAGGGAACTTCGTTGACGGTGTCCATCCTAAACTGGATGGTCGATATGTCAAATCCTGTGATGAATCAGTCATGGACATTCTCGTTGGCCAAAACGATTCGATTGCTTCCGGCCTATTGTATCGAGAGAAGAGTTACCTCCACGATTATCCACACTGCTGGAGAACCGATCACCCACTCCTGTACTATGCTATGGATTCATGGTTTGTTCGAATGACTGCTGTCAAGGACCGCCTTCTCGAGTTCAACGATGGTGTTGAATGGGCGCCTGATTGGGTCGGAGAGGGGCGATTCGGAGAGTGGCTGCGCAACGTCAAAGATTGGGCCATCTCAAGAGAACGGTATTGGGGAACTCCGCTTCCTGTCTGGCGAGATGAAGATGGAAACATGAAATGCATTGGTTCAATTGCCGAGTTGCAAACTGAAGTCGCAAAGGCAAATGCGGCAGGACTTGATAATCCTGAGTGTCCTGATGATGTCGATTTGCACCGACCAGTCGTCGACGCATTCACACTTGTCTCGGACGATGGAAAGCCGATGCATCGCGAACCATTTGTCATGGATTGTTGGTTCGATTCAGGTTGTGCTCCATTTGCTCAATGGCACCATCCATTCGATGAAAACAAGACATTCGACGCTTCCTTCCCAGTCGATTACATCTGTGAAGGTGTTGACCAAACTCGAGGATGGTTCTACACACTGCTCGCAGTGTCCACAACAGTGTTTGATTCACCTGCATACAAGCGATGCCTGTCGCTCGGATTGATTCTGGATGCTGAAGGCAAGAAAATGTCCAAGTCACGTGGCAACATTGTTGACCCTTGGGACCACTTCAATCGAGAAGGTGCTGATGCAACACGATGGTACATGGTCACCGCAGGCGCTCCATGGAACCCATTGAAATTTGACTCCAATGGCGTTCGGGAGACCTATGCCAAGATGTTCCTAACCCTGTGGAATGTCTACCGATTCCATGCAGATTATGCTGCTTTGGATGATTTTAATCCTGCTTCGTCCACTTCATCGTACGAAAGTCGTTCCCGGCTCGATCGCTGGATTCTGTCCAAGCTTCACAGTACTGCAAAGGCATACCATGATGGATTCACAAACTGGAACTTCCACAAGGCCTGCCGAGAACTCGAGGAGTTCATTGTCAATGATTTGTCGAATTGGTACGTTCGCCGAAGTCGCCGACGATTGTGGGATGAAGCTGAATCAGGGGACAAACTCGCTTGTCAGCACACGTTGCACGAAATTCTCGTTACATTGTGTCGATTGATTGCACCAGTAAGTCCATTCATGGTTGATACCATTCATCGAAACTTGACTGGTGAAACGGTTCATACTGCCGCATGGCCACTTGGCACACCTGGTTCGACCGAAGGTGCAACAGCTGATGCATGGAATGAGGACCTCGTCGCTGCAACGCAGCAACTCCCGCCACATGATGCTGAACTCGAGCATGAGATGGCCTTGGTCCGTGAACTCGCCGAAACAGGCCGTCGTATTCGTATTGATGCACAACGTCGTCAACGACTTCCTTGTGCTGAAGGATGGATCGTTGCCGGACCAAATCTTGAGGCCTATCACGATCTCTTGTGTGAGGAACTCAATGTCGAGAGCATCTCGGTTGAGACCGACCTTGACCGTTTCCAACAAATCGAACTTAGTGTCAACTTTAGAGCACTCGCTCCTCGAGCGAAGGGAGACGTCAACGCTATCGCCGGTCAAATCAAGAATCACCCTGACCAAGATGCATTGCTTGCGGACATTCGAGGCGGTTCATGCACCATCATGGGCGTTGATATTCTCGAATCCGATGTTGAAGTTCGGCGTGCGGAACGTGAAGGATACGCCGCTGCCACAATTACGGCAGGCGAAGGGGATGATGCATCGCATGTTAGCCTCGTCCTTGACATGCAAGACACGCCTCATCTACTCTCAAAGGGCCTTGCCCGTGACATTACACGACGCATTCAATCGAAGCGTAAGGACATGGACTTGGAGATTGAAGCGATGATTGACGTTGAAGTCTGGATGGCAGATGCTCCTGAACTGTTCGAAGAGGATCAGGCTTGGGTTGCTAAGGAAACACGTGCATCTGGTATTGCCTTCAGTGAAGACCAAGCACCTGCTGATGTGGAATCTTTCGATGTCGACGGGGCTCAAGTTTCCTACCGTGTCAAGAAGGTTTGAGGTCGAAGCATGCGGGTGATTTCGCTCGTTCCAAGTTTGACCTTGACGCTTGCAGAATTAGGCCTCAACAAGTCCCAACTCGTCGGTCGAACACCGTGGTGCATCCACCCTGAATCATTTGTTCAAGATGTACCGGTCGTAGGTGGAACCAAAACACCCAACCTCAACAAAATACGTAATGCACGACCAGATCTTGTCATTTTGGACCGTGAGGAGAATCCAAAGGAATTCTACGAGGCCTTAATCGAATCTGGAATTAACGTATACGTGAGCACGGTTGAACATCCAAGCGAGGTCCCAGAAATGCTCCTCGAGCTTGGTCAGTTACTCAATCTTGCACCAAAGGCCAAGGAACTTGCTGATGCAATCAATGCCGAACTTGCAACCACGTTCGAAACTGGTCCAACCGTTTTGCCAATGATTTGGCATGACCCATTGATGGCCGTTTCACCAACAAAGTACGCAGGAGCCTTGCTGGAGTGTTGTGGATTCAATGTTCCTGATATCGAACCACAGGGGAACGGCTACCCGGTCGTTACACCTCAAGCCATCCAACTTCACGACGTTGAAGGTCTATTGTTATCGAGCGAACCACATGAGTTTTCCAAACAAGAAGGAGAGGCGATTAGTGATGCTGTTGAGGCATTGGGTGGGCCGAGGCCATGGACCCAATGCATCGATGGAGAGGCACTGACGTGGTTTGGAAGTCATACATTGCACGGACTTCGAACCTTCAGCGCTCTTTGCAAGGATTTGAAAACAGCCGACGAGTAGCCCAACCATGCGCAGAGTAATTCTAGCTATGCTGCTGGTTAGCAGTATGGTCCTTGCAGGATGTTTCGGTGATGGTGAAGCCATCGTTGAGACGGAAGAAGTCAAGCCTGCATGGAACGACTACGTCCTCATCGATGAGAAGACGCATGAAATGCCACGAGAGTTCATGACCGTTGATTTGCGAACAAACGAAACAACCAACATGACCTGGGCTGTGTTCGATGAGTCGAAAGGAGGAAATTGCTGTGAACATTACATCGCCACAACCATTCAGGGCTCCATCCTCAACATAGGCGGAGAATATCCGGTATGGTCGGTTGACCGAGGTCATGATTGGGACACCTGGATCCCAGGAGTTACACCTGACCTTCAGTGCAGAACGTTTGTTCCTACAAACCCTGGAACGGAAGGTCTCGGAGAAGGAAGCATCGTTCAAGCAACAAACGGCGACATCATTTCCATGTCGTGGTTCCCATACGTCGGCGGTGACCTCAAACTCGACAAATTTTATGCCATTCTCTACGATGATTCTGAAATGGAATGGAAGTGGTGTTACAATCGAATCACAGAGCCGTTCTACGACCGAAGTTGGCAGGTCGAAGTTGTTGGCCCAATTTCATCAAGCATCGGCGACGGGGAATGGGCATCGCTCGTCATTTCCAATTTCTGGCATCAAACACAGAATGCAGGAGGACAAATCTCCGTTGATGGTCTGAATTACTATCCCATTCAATTCCCTGGGCGAGGCTCGTCTCAACCGGACATCGAGATCGATTTCGACTTCACCAATGCCTCACTTGACTTCTACTGGGATGTGAACAAACCCCACAAGGAAATGCGAGCTTTCGCCGTTCCAAGCGGAGGATTGCTGTTCCCACAATACTTCGATAACGGCAATGCAGCCTTCCTCGACACGACGCTTTCATGGAATGAAGTTGCCATGCAATTCCCAAGCGAGTATTGCCAAATTGACATGACCGGGACCATTCATTGTGTCGCCAACGCAGGTACGACCTTCACGCATTATGCATCTCGAGATGGTGCCCTCTCATGGGACAATTTCACGTACGATCTCGGTGGAGAGGCTTCGAGCATTGAAGAGTGGGAGTTCCAAGCGAACGGTGAGCACGACCTCTTTGTGTTGAACGTACGATACCAATCGAGCGAAGGTCCCGATGTTGATGTTCTGTACCACACGCGTGGTTACAGCGAGGATCTCAGCCCAGACACCATGACCTACATTGGCCAGGGTGATCTCGACTCGACCTCTGGTGCTGGAAACGATATCCGATTCGACTTCGCAAGTTTGGCCATCCTTCGTGATGGTGGTGTTGTGGTTGCGTACCATGATTCAACCCACGTCGACCCATTGTTTGCTGTGGAATTGAACATGCCAGATTACCAAGAATAGCGCCGAGCCGAGGGTTATCCTCAAAAGCCCTTGACAAACGATGTAGCACAATGGTGCTAAGCAATTTGCCAGGAATTGGCGAGCGATTGATGAAGCGTTTGGACGACCACTTCGGAGGTCGCCATGAGTTGATCAAGACTCTTGAATCAGGTGATATCTCTCGAATCGCTGAAGTCGAAGGCATATCCATCAAACGTGCGCTTACTCTTGCCCGAGAATACAATGGTGCAGAGACAACGTTTCTCGCAACCCCTGAAGCTGAAAAATTGCATGCGCAACTCATTGCTTCGCTTCAGAAATTTGCGTCGAATGCTGCCAGTTCATCGAGAATGCAGATGTTGATGCCACTTCACCAGCTTCAGGAACGACGTGTTCGATGTCAGTTGATGTTGGAGTTTGCCAACGAAGCTCCCGAAGCCTTTGCTCACCTTCGCTCCCTGTTCAAAGATCTGAGTTACACGCGACGTCCAAATCAACGCTATGAACGGGTCATTGTCAGCCGACAAGAGCACCCAGAGTGGGCTTCCTATGTTCGTATCCTGACACCGAGTGCTCAGGAGACGTGGAAGGACTACACCGTTTTCAAATCCGTGACCTGGGTTGGACGCCATGGTCCCGAAGACTTGCCTCCAGGGTGGTTGGTGCTTCCAGAGACAGGACGAACAGACGTTATGGTTCCCGAGTTCACACTCGATTGGTTCACCAACAATCGAAAGGCGCTGAAGGTGCTTCTCGACGTGATGCAGTGGAAGAATGAGGGCAATGGAGACGTTCACCCAGCACTCAAAAGCATCTTTTCAGAAACAGACGGGCTTGAACAATTGGCCAGCGTCTTCGCGATGATGAGTGATTCCGGTGACGTCGAAGCGATGGAAGAAATCCGCGATGGACTCTGGAACATGGCGAAACGAATGGAAGAAGACCTTAACCAACGCATCTCTGCTGGAATGGAGACCGCATCACTGGACCTCACTGGCTCCGATATGCTTGCAGCTTTGGCCGATGCTGCGACCTTCCAACGAAAACTTGCTTCGGCAACCGAAGACGTCATCACGGACATTCTCGAACAAGGCCGAAGTGAACTTTCTGCGTATCTCGAAGCGAGTGGGCTCCAAGCACCATTCGATCTCTACGCCTCTAATTGGCCTGTCAAACTCAATCGTTCCGTTCTTGACAAAATCAACGATGAACTTGAGCGTCGAATCAACGACAGCAGGAATGACCATCTCCTCCGTCTCGCCACAAAACTTGCCGATCTCAAACCGTTGTGTGAGACCGCTATCCAAAGACTCGTTGAGCATGACATGTGGTACAGCATTGCTTCCTGGGCTATGCATCACAACGCAGAACTTCCAGAATTGGTTCACCACGGCATCTGGTTTGAAGACGGCCGCCACCTCTTCATCGAAGGCGATGTCCAACCGGTGAATTACGGTCTGGGTCGAGCGGCACCGAAAGGAGATCAACAACCAATTGCTCTTCTCACCGGTGCAAACAGTGGTGGTAAAACAACGCTTCTGGAATTGGTTGCCCATGTCACGATTCTTGCCCATATGGGACTCCCTGTTCCAGCAAAGCATGCTTTCGTTGGCCGTGTTGAAGCCCTTCACGTCCTCGCAAAATCAAGTGGAACACAGAGTGCTGGTGCGCTTGAGACAACGTTGGTCGACCTTGCCAATGTTGTCAGCAACGACCAACCCAAACTCATCCTCGCAGATGAACTTGAAGCGATCACAGAACCCGGTGCTGGCGCACGTATCATCGCTGGAATGTTGCGAGCCGCACAGCAGCAATCCGATTCGAGCATGGTATTGGTCACGCACCTCGCTCCTGCCATCCTTGACGCATACGGAAGCGATGATTTACGCATCGATGGGATTGAGGCCAATGGTCTCGATGAACATCTCGAATTGATTGTTGACCGTACTCCGAAGCGGAATTGTCTTGCACGTTCGACGCCTGAATTGATTGTACGTCGATTGGTTGAACGTTCTTCGGGTGATGCAAAGAACGTGTTCAGCGACATTTTGTCGTTGTTTTGAGCCTAGCATTGGCGTCCGCCATCAGAGGAGTAATCGAGCATTGGTGCTTGGAAGAGGTCGTCACAACTTCGCTCAATCAGTGGTAACGTAAGCGTGCTTTGAGACCAATCAATTGTCACTGCTCCAGAAGCAGCTGGTGAGGGAACGTAGTCTTCACCAGTCTGAGTGACTTGTAGAATGATGCCTTCTCCTTCCTGCAGAACAACATCCATCGGCATGAATTCCATCATGGCCGTGACGGATGAAAACGGAACAAGTACTTCTTGACCATCTCTTCCACCCGCATGATAGCGAAGATCCATGACTGCATGCCCAAGATGCATTCCTGCTCCGTCCGTCATTTCAATGAAAAGATGGCCGCCAGTTAATCCCGGAGTTGCGTCAATGTGGAAGGTTGGCATTCCAATGATTCGAGTTTCTTTGTCAAACGGTCCGTAACTCAACGTGACTGAACTTGTTGCTGAAACCGTTGATCCAGTTGGTGCAAGATCACTTCCAGTCAGAACGAGGTTCTCAACATCCATTGGAGGATAGGTCTGTTCGAATCGCCATCCGCCTCGATTGTCTTGCATTTCCACACCAAGCGTTGGTGCTCGACCTTCGCCTTTGAGGTACCAGTCAAACCAGTACAGCATTTCATCAGCCCAATCCCAGCGAAGTGTGTATGGATAGGCTTCCGCTCCTCGTCCCTCTCCTTGTGAGGAATGTCCCTCTACCCGGTCAGGATAATCGTGAGCCCATTGACCTGCAAGCGTCTTGATTTCAATACCAGCATCGGCGACTTGCTGGTGGACTGGGAACGACATGTGAGGATCAACGTTCCAATCTTGCATCCCTTGAATCAGATACACGGACCCATTGTAATTCTGAAGCACACGGTCGAGGAACGATCGTTCTGTCCAATACGTGTTGCCTGCATAATCGACCATACCTCCGCTTAAGTAAGCGGCTGGACCGTTCACATACCCCTGAATATAGCCCTCACAAAGCGTGTGACTGTCTTCCGTATCACCATCGATTCCAAACGAACCGTAGACGCCGTTGTGCATAATCATGCCTCGAGCCTCCATGCTACCGTTTCTCCACATCAGTTCGTGAACACCGATAAGTCCTGACATAGGTACGATGGTTGCAAGATGTGGGTTTCCAAATGTTGCTGCTTGCCATGGGGTAGAACCATCGTAGGATTTCCCAATAATTCCAACATTGCCATTTGACCATGATTGGGTACCGAGCCACGTTACAGCAGCATCGATACCACGTTGCTCATCGGTGCCCATCAAATCCATGCAGTGGTTTGATTCACCGGTTCCAAACACAGAGACCTGAGCAACTCCGTAACCATGTGGAACATAGTTCTCAATAAGCATGCGTCCCAAACGATTCGCAGGTGTCGTGGCATCAACATCTCCGTCACTGTAATACGGCCCAATTTCGGCAATAACAGGAACTTGACATTCCGAGCTCAAATTTTCAGTTGATGAATAATCGCATCCTTCGATAACCGGCAACCACAGACCGAGATGGACCTCTGCACCGCCTGCAGCACCTGCGCCCCCATCAGCAAGCGTAATGCTCGGTACTGGGACAAAAACAGATTGGACTGGGCCGATGTCGTAGGATCCATTCACAGTGACTCTGGAAAAGACGTCACTGTTATCGTATTCGAGATCGGAACGATTCCAAGGTTCGGGATAATATTCGCTTGAGGAATCGTCAACAATGTTCTGTAAATCCTCTCCAAAACATCCTGAAAGGATGGATGGAAGAAGGAAAATCAACAACATCGAGATGCTTCGCATTGTCCTTCCGTCACAAATCCGACATAAGACGCTTTTTGCCTTATGCTACTTCTTCAGATTCTCGTGTTTCAAGCTCTGCACGAACTTCGTCCATATCCAAATCTTGGAGTTTGGTAATCAAATCCTTGAGCGCTTCTTCTGGAAGAGCACCAGGTTGCATGAACACACCAATTCCTTCTTTGAAGGCGATTGTTGTTGGAATGGAACGGATGCCAAACGAACCTGCGAGCGCTTGTTCAACTTCTGTATCGACTTTCGCAAAAACGACGCCGGGGAATTCCTCAGAAACACGCTCGAATACAGGAGCATAGGCTCGACATGGCCCGCACCACTCGGCCCAGAAGTCAATAATCACGAGATTGTTCTCCTCGATGATGTTGTTGAAAGATGCCTCTTGCATTTCCACGGTCGCCATGTACTATGCTCACACTCACAGTATAAGTGCCCATGCATTCCGCCTAAGTTGTGAATCGACGGATTGATGTGCTGTACGGTCAAGCGTCGGACATGGGCAGACTGATGACAATCCTGACCGCATTTCTGTTCCTCAGTGTTCTTGTGGTCCCACAAGGTGTTTCAGAAGAGACAACAAACGACGATACGTCGACACCTACCATTGTCATCTCAGAAGTTCTTGCATCACCAAATGGGATGAAAAACAACGAGACGTGCTCAAATTGCTACAATGCAACCGATTGGAACGGCGACGGTGAATACGGTAAGTTCTCAGATCAATTTATTGAATTGCACAATCCAACCGACCAAGCCATCAACATTTCAAATTGGGTGTTGGACGACATTGCTGACGGAGGAAGCGCTCCTTGTCAATTGGCACGCAATACTGTTTTGCAACCAGGTGAGTATGTTTCTGTCTTCATCAATGCTTCACGTATCGAGTTGGATTATTACGATGGAGATACAGTGAATCTTTACGATGTTGATGGCACATTGGTTGACTCCTTGTCCTATCCCGCCCGAGATTCATGGTACGGTAACTCCTACATTCCACTCGACAATGGAACCATCTGGAAGGTTCGACCGCCCACACCTGGGTACGCTCAAGACGAATCGTTTGATGTTGCCCAGAACATGATCGGTTGTTTTGGTATCAGTGATGGCGGGTTTGTTGAATCCATGCTCCTCAAAGGCCGAGTCGTTACAATGAACAACGAAGCTGATGTCATAAACGAGGGTCGTGTTTTGGTTCGCAATAGCAAAATTGAGGCTGTGTGGAGTGGAGATAACATCCCACAGAACGTTGATTTGACCGATGTTCAAATCGTTGAAACAAACGGTACGATTTACCCTGGATTGATTGATTCACACAATCACATGCATTACAATCACATCCCACTGTGGGATTTCGAAGTTCATACCTCCGTCAAATCAGAGGAGGGTGGGTACTCAAACCGAAACCAGTGGAAGAACAATCCAAACTACAAACGTGACATTTCTTGGATGAAGACGTTTGTTCAGACCGCTTCGATGTGGAACATGGCCGATCAACAAATGAAGTACGCTGAGGTCATGGCGGTTGCTGGAGGCGTCACAGCCGTTCAAGGTTCACCATCGAGCAACACCGATGCGTGGGACAGCATGCTCTCACGTAACATCGAGTTGTACAACTTTGGTGGCGATGGCATCCACACCAAGGTTACGACGCTCGAATCCGACTACACAGGAAGCCACATTACATCTGGAAACAGCAGTGGAAGTTTGAATGCATGGTACCTCCACCTTTCCGAAGGCGTTGATGAGTCGAGTCGTGCTGAATTCGATATTCTCGTTCAGAACAACCTCTTGGTTGGCGAATTGGTCGTTGTCCACGGGACTGCGCTCACATCCGCCGAGTTCCAAAAGATGGGTGAAGTTGGTGCCGACCTTGCATGGTCTCCACTCTCAAACCTTCTGCTGTATGGAGACACAACCGATGTGGTTACTGCTGACCAAGCCGGCGTCCGAATTTCTTTGGCACCTGATTGGGGACCGAGTGGCTCGAAGAATGTTCTTCACGAATTAAAGGTCGCAGACATGTGGAATACGAACAATCTCGATTCCTATTTTTCGAACTACGACCTTGCGACCATGGTCACAAAGAATCCAGCTCTTGCCAACAACTGGGATGATTCAGTTGGAACCATCAACGCTGGACTTTATGCCGATCTTGTTGTCTTGGACACGTTCCATCAAGACCCTTATCGGAACCTTATCGAAGCCATCGATGCGGATGTTCGACTGACCATCGTTAATGGACAACCTGTCTTTGGTGATGTTGACATCATGTCTGAGCTCAAGGGAGATGATTGGGAGATCGTCGAGGGACCTGGCTTCAACAAGGCAGTGGATGTTACCGATCGATCAGTCACTGAAGGAACACAATCATGGTCAAGCATTCTCGCAGATATGGAAATGGCCATGGCGCTTAATCCTGATGACATCGCTGCAACATGGTCATCGAGCACCGACAGTTATTCATCCATGCAGAGCAACGTTCTGAACAATATCTTCACGACTGGCGATACACGACACTTCGGTATTATTACCCAATCCTCACATGCCAACACCCACATCGATTTGTCACAGTTGGAGGATTACTACGAAGTTCCAATGAATAATGGTGAAAGAACTGGTGTGAACGTTGTTCTCGAGCCTCAAGACAACACCGGAGGATCGACCATCGACCCTGTCGATGAAACAGCAACAGGAGAGACGGGTCAAGAGAACGAGACCACCGGTGGAAGTGAGACTGCAAGAGATTCTGAATGTCCACCAAACTGTATCCTTGGTGAGGATGTTGAAGATGCTTCATCTAAGGATTCATCACTCATCGGCCCTCAGTCACTTCTTCTCATTCTCGTCGTGTTGCTGCTCCTAGCCGTCGGATTGTTGACAAGAGGGAGTGACGAGGAGGCTGATCTTGGTGCAGACCAAACGGTCATCATCGAAAATCAGTGGCAAGATGAAACAAAACAATTCGTTCCCGAATTGCCTCCACTAACGCCTCCACCATCTTCGGAAGAAGAGTGATTATTGCAAATCCCAAACTGGACCGTCTGCAGTATCGGTAACCACAACACCAAGGGCGTTGAGTTGATCTCGGATTTCATCAGCACGAGGCCAATCCTTGTTGGCGCGTGCAGTGCTACGTTCACTCAACAAGGTTTCGACTTGTTCCGCAATTTCTGCTTTTCGAGGATCTTCAACCGGTTCTGCGAGAAGCACATCAGGTGATGGGAGAATACCGAGAATGTTTCCGGCTGTTTCTTCCAACCATTCCTTCGCATATGTTCCAATCGCACGCTTGTCTTCTTCATCGGAACCGAGTGTCATGAAGTATTGAAGTTGCTTCGTTGCTGCAAGCACTTTCGCCACACCTTCACGGCTGTTGAAATCATCATCCATAGCTTGCGCAAAGCCTTCGGCCAATCGCTCCAACAAACCAAGAGATTTTGCTAGTGGGTCGGGACTTGCCATGTCAGGCTCAGGAAGTTGATGCTGGCGACCATTCGAAGACATCCGCAATGCCTTTTCGTAGACTTGCAAAATTCGATCGTGATTTCGCTGTGCATCGTTCAGAAGTTGTTCGTTCATGTCGATTGGAGAACGGTAATGCGCGTTGACAAGAGCAAGCCGCAATACCAATGGATCGACCTTCTGAATAATGTCACGAATGGTCCAAAAGTTGCCGAGCGACTTGCTCATTTTTTCACCATCGATGTTGACAAAACCATTGTGCAACCAGTAGCCTGCAAGTGGTGCATGCCCGGTGTGACATTCACTTTGGAAGATTTCAGCTTCGTGATGAGGGAATCGCAGGTCATGCCCTCCCCCGTGGATGTCGAACGAGGTCCCGAAGTGATCAAGACTCATTGCAGTACACTCAATGTGCCATCCAGGACGCCCTTCACCCCAAGGCGAAGGCCATGTTGGTTCGTCAGGCTTTGCTTGTTTCCAAAGGGCGAAATCCTTGTGATCTCGCTTTCCACTGCCCGTCTTTTCGACGCGACCACCTGCACCTTGTCGTACAGCATCGATGGATTGTCCAGTCAATTGCCCATACTTTTCGGGTGCAGAATCTACGTGAAAATAGACGCCGTCATCGGTCGCGTAGGCGTGACCTTTCTCGATGAGATCCTCAATGATGTGGATCATTGATTCAACGTATTCCGTACATCGTGGATAGTGATCTGCTCGAAGAATGTTCAATGCGTCCATGTCCTCATAGTACGTCTCGATGTTTCGATCGACGATGGCCTTCCAATCCTCTCCTGATTCAATCGAGCGTTTGATGATTTTATCATCGATATCGGTAAAATTCTGTACATAATCAACGTCGTATCCAGATGCTTCGAGCCATCGATGAATGAGATCAAAGGCAATGTAACATCGTGCATGCCCAAGATGACAATTGTCGTAGACCGTAACGCCACAGACATACATCGAGACTCTTCCGGGCGATTGAGTTGTGAAATCAACCTTTTCTCGCCGGCGCGTATCGTGCACTCGTAATGGCATGTGAACAACAGCACGGTGTCACCACTCTCACTTGAAGATTGATACGTGATTACGTTGAGGAAGCACAGAAGACGGTGTTCGATTTGAAACGAGGAGACGGAATCGGAATTGGTTCCTTCGTGCTTCGTGACACACGATTGGTCACATTGGCATGGATGGTTCCTTTGTGTTCCATCATCGCTGCCGTCGGCATTCATGTCGCACTTGGAAATGCACGAGATGTTCCGTTCTTCATTTCGGAAGCAGATTACCCCGGTCTTGAACGATTCGTGTTTACGATTGGATTGTTCATATCTGCTGTGTTGCACTTCATACTCACGCTTCGATTGTACACTGTGTTCAAGGATATCGCACGAACAAAAATTTTGCGGACTGCGATGATTCTTGGTATTGCAAGTTCTACGCACCTTGCAGTTCTTGCATTTGCCAACATGTACGACCACCTTGCACTTCACGTTTACACTTCCTTGGTCGTATTTCATGGAGGATTCGCATGGGCAATCCTTGCTCATTTTTCCTTACCCAATCCGAACAAAACTGGAAGAACGGTACGATTGGTTTCTCTTTTTACAGCATTTGTATCTCTAACAACGATGACAATCGCCATGAGTCGAGGTATCGAGAAACAAAGACGTGCCTATGACATCCAGCCTGAGATGATTCCACTGGATGATCTTCAACCGTGGATTGATGTAGCAGCTCCGGCAGAATTCATTCTTTTCTTTTCTCTGCTTGGATGCCTAGCATCGTTTTCATGGGACATCGTCAATCACGCCGACCAGGCCAAGGATTCGACGATCGAGGCTTGAGAGAGCAACGGTAAGAGGATCAATCCCGTTGGTACCAATCGTTTTCCATACGGAAACAATCATTTCACGATGTGAGAGAAGATGGCGTATTGTTCCGACAAACTCACATCCAGTGGTTTCCAAACCCATGGCCATCTCTGGACCCCACAGGCCTGCAAACAAGCCTGTTTGTGGGCGTTGCTGTAATTCTGGTGCTCCGTTTTCATCGATGCGAACGATGCAGTTGTACTCGACGGTTGTTTTCTTGGTCGTCTTCGGACGTGGTAACTCATGAGGACGAGAGCGCCCGCTACAGGTTTCCGCAACTGGACATTGATCACAAATCGGATTGCGTGGCTTGCAAACAAGCGCACCCAATTCCATCATCGCTTGGTTCCATTCACTTGGCGCATCAATGACGAGATGCTTGTCAGCAAATCGTTGAACATCCTTCATCGATGGTTTCTCCTGGTTGGATTGGCGAGCCATCACTCGGCGGATGTTCCCATCAACGCATGCAACAGGTTCGGAATACGCAATCGAAGCCACAGCAGCAGCTGTGTATGGTCCAATACCAGGGAGTTTCAGAAGTTCTTCGTACGTCTTCGGAAGCACACCTCCATGCGCTTCGACGACTTCAATCGATAATGCATGAAGGCGGCGTGCTCTTGAGTAATATCCAGCTCCCTGCCAGAGAAGAAGTACATCATCTACACTCGATTCGGCCATTGAGGAAAGGGTTGGAAAGCGTTTCAAGAGTCGTTCATGGTATTCTATACCACGTTCCATTTGTGTTTGTTGTAGAAGAATCTCTGATAGAAGAATGGACCAAGGCGAAGGATTCAATCGCCAAGGAAGTGGTCGCTTGTTGCGCTCGTACCAATCAAGCAGTGCCTCTTGATTCATCGGAAATCATCGCTTGATCAAGCCGCTTTGGCTTCTTCGATCTTGGCATCGTTTGCTTTGATTTGCTCCCAGACCAATTCTGCAATATCCTTGACGTCCATTTCCGCATCAATGGCTGACAAACCGTCTGTTACCATGGTCGAACAGAACGGACAACCAACTGCAACGGTATCTGCGCCTGTTGAGGCCAATTCCTTTGCTCGAATGATGTTGACACGATCGTTCCCTTCAGGCACGTGCTCTTCCATCCACATTTGAGCGCCACCAGCACCGCAACAGAAAGAGCCTCGGCCACTGCGTTCAGCTTCGACATCAACACCACCAATGGCATCGCGAGGAGCATCGTATTCTCCACCGATTCGACCGAGATAACATGGGTCGTGGTACGTGACAGAACCATCGTGCTTCGGTTCTGGAAGCTTGCCTTCGTTCTGCAAGTGCGAAATCAACTGAGAGTGATGCATGACCTCGATGTCTTCTCCACCATAGTCCTTGTATTCCTTTCCAAGCGTGTGGAAACAGTGTGGGCAAGAAGCAACGACCTTCTTGACACCCAACTCGTTGAAGGTCTCCAAGTTGGTTTCAGCGAGCATTTGGAACAAATATTCGTTACCGGCCCGGCGAGCTGCATCACCACTGCATCCTTCCTGCATTCCGAGAATACCGACATCAAGGCCGGCTTCCTTCATGATGGAAATGGTGTCTCGAGCAACCTTCTTGTTTCGTTCATCGAACGACGCTGCACATCCTGCGAAGTAGATGTATTCAGCGGGTTCTGCGACCTTGACATCGAGATCTGCGGCCCAATCACCACGCTCGTGCGATGGCAATCCGTACGGATTTGAATCCGATTCTAGATTCTCAATTGTGGCCATCAATGGCATAATGGTGTCTTCAACGGATTCATCGAATTCCATACGTTCCATCATCAGGTGACGGCGAGCATCGGTCAACTTCGGAACGTGCTCAATGTTGACAGGGCAAACATCAACACATGCGTGACAAGTGGTACACGCCCAGATGGATTCCTCACCAAATCGTGCGATGATGTCCTCTTCAGGGGCTTCTCCAGCAAACAATTGCGAAGCGTGGTCGTTCGCGTAATGTCGGACATCGTGAACGATTTGCATTGGGTTGAGCGCTTTGCCACTCGCATAGGCTGGGCAAACGTCTTGACAGCGTGCGCAGGAGGTGCAAGCCCACCCATCGATGAGACTCCTCCAGGTCAATTGCGTGTAATTGGCTGCTCCAAAGGATTCCAAGTCAAGTTCTTCCAATGAAACAGCAGAACCGCTCTCATCCGTTGCCAGAGGGCGCATCTTTGCCATTGGCTCAGTGTCGTAAAATGCGACGTTTGGAAGTGCCATGACCAAGTGCATGTGCTTTGAAAGCGGAATCAGGAACAAGAATGTGCAGATAGCAACCATGTGCGCCCAGTAGGCTGCATTGATGGTCGTCTGGGACGGTGCAAAGGTATCTGCAACCCAAGCACCAATCATCTCCCACGTTGGATGTGGATTCTCACCTGCTTCAATGATGTAGGATGTTGTACAGATGGTCATAATGAGTAGCAGAATGACATTGCCTTCAAGTTGGGACTTTCCTTTGAGCTTCTCTGGCGTGAACAAAACGCGTCGATTCAGTGCAAGGAAACAACCGATCAATGCACTGGTATAGCCAAGTTCGACCATGCCGTTCCAGATTCCATTTAGCGCTTCAGGCAAAATGTGCTCACTGAATCGATTGGCTGTGGCCAAATCCAACATATCAGAGGAAAGCATCAGGAATCCCCAAAACATGAGAACGTGCATGGTACCCGCTACTTTGTCTTCCAGAACTTTTCGTTGACCAAGCCAAACAATAAGTGTCTCTTTCAACCGCTTCCCCCAAGAGTCGAATCGCTTGTCAGGAGCGCCAAGGAGAACAAGACGCGTAGCTTTCTGCACTTGATAGGCAAAGAAGGCGATTGAGATTCCCCCCAGAACAAGAAGGAGGTAATATCCCTTGATTCCCGCATAGGTTACATCGAGCGGATGTTCCATCATGAATCAACCCAAGCGCATTCAATGCTTCAACCCAACGATGGAATCAATACCAATCCTAATGGTTGAGATAGGTCTCCAGCGAACATGGTCAAAGCGAGTGCTCCAGGGAAGTGCATACTTTTCGGAGAACACGCTGTTGTCTACGGTCAACCGGCCTTGGCCTGCAGCATTAGCCAACGTATGACCATCGAACTCAAAGAGGAAAAGACGTTTGACACGTGGCGATTGGATGGACGTACCTTCAATCCCAAGAAACACCCACACATCGATTACCTTCGAAAGCAACTGCCACCAATCGAAGAGCATCCAATACACATTCGAATACGAGGTTCGATCCCAAAAGCATCTGGGCTTGGCTCCTCAGCCGCATTATCTGTGGCATTGTGTGGTGCACTCCAACAACTCCGTGGTGCGGATCTCAATCCCATGCAGGCGAGTGAACTCTCACACCGGGCTGAAGCGAACGCACAAGGTGGACGTGCGAGTCCTATGGATACTGCCACCAGTTCTTTTGGAGGATTTGTTGTCCTCTCAGACACCATTGAGGGGGATTTGGAATACCTCGGAGTGCGGACAATGGACGTTGAAGGAACAACGCTCCAGTGGCACCTACATACATTCAACGCTGAGATTCCAGAAGGCGTTGCTCTCGTCATTGGGAACACAGGCGTTCACGGTTCGACATCAGCAATGGTCAAACAAGTGGCTGATTTACTCCTTGAGAACCCACAACGTAGCGTCGAACTCGAAACCATCGGAGCCATCGCCAGAAGAGGTATTCAAGCATTGAAAGAAGGCAACATGGAGGCGGTTGGGCAAGCCATGACCGAGAATCACATGGTTCTGCGTTCACTCGGTGTTTCTTCTCCTGAACTCGAGCGTTTGATTCGAGCGGCTGCACCTTCAAGCCTTGGCGTCAAACTTACCGGGGCAGGTGGAGGCGGTTGTATGATCGCTCTAACAATGAATCCTGAGGAGACTGTTGGCGCCATAGAAATGGAAGGCGGTCGTGCGTTTATTACGCATTTCAATGAGCCTGGTCTTGCAATTGAGCATTTAACTTAGAAACCGATACTCATAGGTTTCGCCATCAAAGCGTGGGCCCTTCCTTTATATATGCGGGGAGAAAGCCGACAACCCATGACCACTGATGAAGAGCGCTTGACGGTTGTTAACGTCGTAGCAAGTACCCGCGTAGCCGAAGAACTTGACCTCCCTGATATCGCAATCCAACTCAATTGTGAGTACGAGCCAGAACAATTCCCTGGTGTCGTTTACCGCGTCACGGACCCAAAACTTGCCATTCTCATGTTCCGCTCGGGTCGTGCCGTTTGCACCGGAGGAAAGGACGAAGACAACATCCACACAGGTATCGATCGAATGATCAAAGACCTTCGCGCTGCAGGCATCACAACCTGGGACCTCAAGGATGTTGAGATCGAAGTCCAAAACATGGTTGCAACCTACGCTCTTCACTATCCTGAAGACTACGATGGAAACGACAAGTTCACCGGTGCTCCACTCGCAGGTGAGCCACGCAAGCTGAACCTCAACAACCTCACCTTCCACTTGCCTTTCGATAAGGTTGAGTACGAGCCAGAACAGTTCCCTGGTCTCATCTATCGACTGGATTATCCTAAGGTTGTCTGTCTGATTTTCGGCAGCGGTAAGATGGTCATTACCGGTGCACGACACAAGGACGAAATCTTGGAAGCAGTTGAAATCATCAAGGACGAACTTGCTGATCTCCTCTGAGGCCATCGTCGCACCTTTGATGTGCAAGAACATCTAAGCACATGCATGGGCGGAGTGCTCAAGTCACGTGTCTTGACCCTGCTCGTTCTCGCATGCATGATTGGGTTCAGTCAAATCCCATTGGTTGAACACAA
>CALDQY010000012.1 GCA_937911445.1 uncultured Rhodobiaceae bacterium
GCTCACCACAACCGATGTAAACAACGATTTGAGCGTCGGAATACTTTGCAAGCGATTGTTGTGTAACGGTCTTTCCTGAACCGAATGGACCAGGAATACCTGCTGCACCACCCTTGGCGAGTGGGAAGAGGAAGTCAAGAATACGCATACCAGTGATCAATGGTGTATCTGGGGCGTACTTCTGTCGGTATGGACGAGGCGTTCGGACGGGCCACTTTTGCATCATCTGGATTTCAGATCCATCTTCAAGCGTACAAACGGTTTCTGTTACGTTGAAGTCACCGGACTTGATGTCCTTAACGACACCGCTCATGGTTGGAGGAACCATGATCTTGTGAACGATGGTTTCGGTCTCTTGGACGTGACCGATGACTTGTCCGCCTTCAACAGCAGTGCCCTTTTCGATGACGGCTTCGAAGGTCCACTTCTTTTCGAGGTCAAACGCATCTGCATCGACACCACGAGTAATGAACACACCCATGACTTCTTCCAAGGTTGGGAGAGGTCGCTGAATACCGTCGTAAATCTGGGTCAGCAAACCAGGTCCAAGAGAAACCGAGAGGGTTTCACCTGTGTTGATAACTGGTTCACCAGGTCGAATACCTGACGTATCTTCGTAGACTTGGATGACGGCCTTTTCACCGTGCAATTCGATGACTTCTCCCATCAATCCTTCATTGCCCACACGGACAACGTCATACATTCCTGCGCTCATTCCCGTTGCGGTAACCACAGGTCCCGAAATTCGGTAAATTACTCCTTCTTTGCTCATGTTCTTTTCCTCCATTTTGGAACATCATTTCCATAGGTCGACTCCGATTGCTCGTCGAATGGTTTCTCGGAGCGTGTTGTCTTCGTCCGTACCGATTCCAAGAACCGTCGGCGAGACGGAACCAGATAATTGCGAACGCAATCGATCTGGCAAGGATGCGAGAACTGCGGAGTCAACAACAACAATTCCAACATCCTTTGAGTTGAGAAGGTCACGGAACACTTTGATGCGTTCCTCTTCACCTTCTGGATTGTAGAGATTCGAAATTCCAGCAAGCTGGAATCCGAGTGTAAATTCAGGTGTTCCTACGACCGCAATTTCCATGTTTTCACCTCATAGAATGTGAGCCTCTAGGATTTCAGGCGGCAAACCTGCAAATCGTCCACGAACGATCATTCGAAGGTCGGTGACCTCCTTGACTTTCATAGCGATGTAATGTACGATAGGTAGCGCAGATACAGGATGGAGGTAGCTCATCTTTTGCATCTGTGCGTATTCTCTTGCGTGAAGCCAAGTGATGACCGCATCGAGTGAACGTTCTTTTTCTGACGTTTGAAGTGCTTCTTCGAACCCAGCGATATCGAACTTTGCATTGCTTCTCAGGATATCCATCATAGCGCTTCGCCCACCATTTGCAACGGACGACAAAGAGCGCTGAGGCAACAATTTACCACCAGGAATTAGTTCCTCAAGGAGGGCGTTTCCTTCAATTCCGAAGGCTGAAGCCTCGAGGACGTTCAAGATGTTTCGATGATCGATCTCTGTTGCCAATACATTTCTTAGATAACGTGAATCGTTTCCACTGTATCCAAGCGCCTTCAATGAGGCCGAGAAGTAGTGGCGATCCAGTGCATCCTCGTAGTGGGAAAGGCGAGCATCTTCTGGAAGGTTCGCAAGTGCTGAACCAAACGATTTACGACGCATTTGTTGTGCCGCAGAACGTAGATCATCTGAACTTTCAAGAATCTTGATCCATGGTGTGTTGATTTCGTTCAAATCCGGAAGGATATCTTTGCTGAGTTTCTCCGCTTCAATTCCATTGGCAACTGCACGTAGAACGGCTTTTGCATTCTGGTATTCATAGCGACTTGAGTAAATCTCGACAATCTTTCGAACCTTACCTCGACAATGCGAGAGCATGTTGTCAAGTTCGTTCTCAAGATTGTGTGTGAGAGCAGCCTCGACGAGGTCGCCTCCGGTGTAACGCGAAGCATAGAGGTTGATTTCGTTTTGATATCCGCTCTCTGCAACCGTGTTCGTCAATTGATCGGGTGATTGATTGATGAGTTGACGTAGACGAGCTTTGTCCATCAATGCCTGTCGACGAGCCTTGGCTCGTGACGCTACATATGGTACATTACCCGAAAACATATCTCATCCCTCATCCAAACAATGTCTCGTTAATCGCAGCACGTTCGTCGGTCCAAGTGCGGTCGAGAAGTGAATCGAATCGGAAATCAAACGATACCGATCCATCAGCTGCTTCCATCATAAATCCGCCCAATCCATCGATTTCATCACCGATGGTTCGAGAACCTGCTTCTTTCTTCAATGCAGCAGCGTCAACCGATACTGGCCGAATCACGAAGTCCTTCCCAGAAACACTGTCAGCACGCTTGAGCAAGGACTTGAGAAGCGTAGCACGCCCCTTCATTCCTGGGTCAGCGAGTTGTGACTTTGCTGCATCATAGGTGGCATCGAGAACGCCACGGCGCGCGATGAGCAATTCCTTCTGGTTGCCTTGGCGAGCGCTCGCAACCATCTCTTGCGAGATTTGATTGGCTTCGCGCTCCGCACGCATTTGGGCATCATCCCGAATGGATGCTGCCTTGGCTTCTGCATCTCCGACAATTGTTTTTGCTTCCGCTTTCGCTTCCTTGATCATTGCTTTGGCCTGCGCTTCCGCAGATGCAGCAATATCATTTGCAAGTGTTTCAAGTGTCATAGTTTCATCTCCTTCGGTCAAACAGAACAGGTCTGTTTCGGAGCCAATCTTCAGAGGAAGAGTGGCAATGCACCGAGAATAACAATCGACTCAGGAAGAGCCGTAAAGATGAGTGCAGGACCAAACTTGGATCCATCTTCTGCAATCATGCCGACAGCAGCGCTACCGATAGCGGCCTGGGAAATTCCAGCGCCAACGGCTGCAAGTCCCAATGCAATACCGGCACCGAGTGGGGTTCCCCAGTCGGTTGGTGCATCGTGACTATCGGCGGCTGCGCCCTGAGCGATCAGGACGAGTGCGCCAAGTACAATCATCATTCGTAGGCTTGTTTTTAGGGTATTCTTGTTCATTTTTCTACCTCCATTTTATGTCCAGTGGACTATGCTTTCCCCTCTACGTGGAGAGGTTGGCCACCCAGCGGGGAAAACGCCCTGCCGGAGCCATCGTAAAACTTGCCCATCCATTCCACAAAGTGGAGACGGGCTGCGTGAATTGTTGGTGACAGAAGTCCAAGCGCAATCGCAAAGACTTGGATGCCAATCCAGAGAAGAAAGAAGACAGGAACGAGCGCATAGTCGCCTGCTGTGATGGCGTCTCTCATGGATGCGAAGCCCATGTCGTTGCTGATCTCAGCAATCTTGACACCTGCGACACCGACAGCCATGATTCGCAAGTAGGAGAGCGTGTTTGCAAGGAGGCCGAAGGTTTCGATTGGTCCCATGATGACGCCACCGGCCCATCCAAAGCCTTCGAAGACTGCGAGTGCAACGATGAGAAGAAGGACACCTGCAACGAGGACGTAGGCAGGGATGGTACCAACCAACAACTCGTTTTTGCCCTTCATGAATCCGTAGATGTGCAGGAATCCTCCGCAAAGAATCATCATCCAGCTGCCTTTCTCAAAGAAGGCTGCAACGATTCCGTGACCTTTCAAGACATTGAAGAATCCAATGATGTATCCAAGGAGGAGGTGAAGCGCTCCGATGTAGACAGACAAAAGAACGTAATCGGTGAGGGCGCTGTCAGCTCGATGGAATGGCACATACGTGTGTGTGAGGCCAAGAGCCTTGCCAATGTCGCTCTTCTTGAAAGAAGAGGTCAATTCGTATGTCCAATCGTACAATGGAATCAGTGGTGACGCTTCTCCCATGACTTTTCCAGTTCCGTCCCATATGAAGCCAAAGCCTTCCGCAAAGACCAGACCCCAGAACATACACCAGATTCCCATCCACAAAAGAACAGTTGTTGCATTCTTGCCCATGGGTTCCTTTGCAAACGGGAGAGAACGCAGCCAAAGAGCGAGCAGAACAATGACGAATCCGTAGCCAAAGTCACCAAGAATCAGGCCATAGAGAAGAGGGAGTGTGATCATGATCAAGCTTGTTGGCTCAAAGGTTCCGTACTTTGGCCGACCAACGAGATCGACAACAAGTTCGAACGGTTCTGCTGTGCTTCCGTTCTTGTAGGCAATAGGAGGTTCGGGTTCAGCATGGTGATCGTCGTGGTCACCGTGGTGGTGGTGATCGTCGACGTGTTCCTCGATTTCGATGTGAGAAGCAAGGTTCTTGAGTTTAGAGCGTGCTTTTTCTGCGTTTTCTGTGGGTACCCACGCATCGAGAGCAAAGGCTTGGTTGGAGACCGCAAGCGATGTTGGAGATGTAAAAATTGCATCCTCTCGTTGAAGATATTCTTCCGCAATCACAAGATTTGAGCCGTTCTTGGCAGCCCAGTCATCGAGATTCTTTTGGTTGGATTCCATTTTGGATTCAGCATTGGCAATGGCTTCGCGAGCATCACTTGCTCGCTCAGCAGGCTTGCCTGTACCCGTTGGAAGTTGAATGGCTTTCGCATTCAATTCTGCGAGCGCCATTTGTACCTCAGCAGCCTTGCTTGGAGCACAAGCAACGGCAACCAGACCTGCGGGAGCTAAGAATTCGACGTCGTCTTGGAGGTCAGCAAAGACCTTGGCAGCCTTGGATGAATTTGTGGTTTCGGCGACGTACACTTCGACACCTGAATAGCCAGTTAATAGGTCGAGTGAAATGTTCAAAGGAGCGAGTTTCTCAAAGATTCGAACTTGATCTTCGAGAGTAGTGATTTCAGCTTCTGCTTCTCGGATGGCTTCGATGTAGGAAAGTGCCTTGTCGACTTCGGTTTCGAGTTCCTCTGTCATGGATTTGGCAGTGGATGCTGACATTGCCCCTTTTGCATTGAAAACTGAAATGTTGCTTCTAACAGCTCGAACTTTGGTGAGAAGAGAGCTGACTTTGTCTGCATCTTCACCTTGAATGGCATGTCCAACACCGATTCCTTCCTCAAATTGCGTGTAATCCTCGATGTGAACGCATCCAAGATCTGAACATGTGCGAACAACGTCAGCCATGGCGTCAACAGGTGCTGCTAACGTCATTCGTGACATTGGAACCGTCGAAAACATGGTATCACCTCATTGGTTGAGTAATTTTTCGACAATAAGTGCGACAGCAGCATCTTGCTTGGAACTTGCATCTGATTCGACGGAGCCAACCGCTTTCGCGCCTTCTTTCTGAACGCTCTTCACGTTCTTCATGGCGGCATCCTTCGCAGCATCGAGCGTGGATTGAATGGCTGCTTGTGCTTCCTCAGTCGCTTTGGCGACAAGGTCGGCGGCATCACGGCGAGCATCGCTGAGAATTCGGCTGGATTCAGATTGTGCATCGGAGAGTGTCTTTTCAGCAGCCTGCTCGGCTTTTTTGATGCTTTGTAGGACTTTTTCCATTCCCATACCAACCACTACAAAAAATCCGACTGGAAGGGGGTTTATGAGGCTAATGGAGTACTCGGTTCATGCAAATAATGCGCCCTATTGCGGTTTTCGCCCTCGGAACCTGCTCGACATCATGAACGGATACAGAAGTCGTCCAGAGACATCCTGAAATCCAACTTCTTTCATCATATTCCTGTAGTATTTGTTGGTCCCATAATGTGTGTAAGAACGAGCCAGCCCCTTCCATGGATGATCCTTGGTCTTCGTCACCCATCGAGCCATCCATTGGACCACTGTGCTCATCCAGATTCGCCCCGTTAGCCCATGCAGATAGTTCGCTTTTCCAGCATCACACATAACCAATTGGCCACCAGGCTTGAGGACACGATAGATTTCTTCGAGGCCTTTTTTCTTGTCTTGGAAATCTCGGAATGAAAACAGGCAAAAGACCATGTCAAACGAATTGTCTTCCAGAGGAATGTCCTCTGCGAGTGCTTGCACGTAGGCAGCAGGTGCTTCTCCACGTGAAGCACGAGCCGAATCGACTCGTTTCTTGGCAACCTTGAGCATGGCGTCAGAGGGATCGAGACACGTCACATCCAAACCGACCAAGTCTTCTGCAAAACTGCCTGGACCACAACCAACTTCAAGCACTTTCATGCCTTTCGTTGCATGATTTCGAACGTTTCGACGCCATCGCTTGTCCTGGCCAAAGGTCATCAGTTTGTTGACACGATCGTAATTCGGAATGGTTGCTTCGAGTTGCTCCTCAAGCTCCGTCCAGGCGTCAAGGTCGATGCCTGACGGGTCGTATCCGCCGGTCGCTGCACGCTTGGACATGATTTACCCGCAGCCTCCGCCCTCTTTGGAGATGTCGCTCTGCCCATAGACCCAATCAAGCGATACGTTCCACGGTTTCTGGCGTAATACCCTCTTCTGGTGTTACACGGAAGACCAGCATCTTGAGGTTCTCAGGAGCGTTTCTGAACTTTGAGACAATCATCGATGTTTCAAAATCAGAACCGATGGTTCGTACACCGAACGTCAGTACCATGTCAGCAATGCTTGACAATTCTTGACGTACAGATGCAGGAAGACCATTGACAGATACCATGATCAAAAGGAGGCCACGGTACATTTGCGTGTGGGCTTGAAGCATTCTGATCATGGCGACAACACGTCCTGGGTCATCACGTTGAAGGAAGAAATCGAGACTATCAATACCGGCTCGGAAGTACGGGCCTAATGCCATGATTTCATTGGTCACTTCGGTCAGGTAATCCTGCGTAGAATCCTCAACGAATCGAGTTTGAGCGAGTCGTTGGATGTCTTCCAAACGGAAACCTTCCAAGCGATACCGACTCGCAAGCAATTCTTTTTCGAGAACGTTGGCGTTGTATTCCTCACCGATGGTACGAACATTGACATCGAGCGGCCATCCGTATTTGTTGAAGACACGAACGATTTCAGGCTGAGCTTCGTTGGTTGAGATGTAAAGTGTGTTTTCGGATTCCTCAGCAGGCGAAATGAATTGCTTGGCGAACAACTCTGCACCAGATCCTGTTTCGGTGAATGCAACCATCGTGAAACCACGAGGAACACCGCCGTGCATTTCGTTGTCGAACTTTGGAACTCCGAACGAGCCCACTTGTCCGAAGAATTCTTCGTCTTCTGCATCGAATGTGATGTTCTTTCGCATGCTTCATCCCCTCAGTGAATAACCACCTGGCCACGATCGACCAAATCAGTACAATACAAATCAAGATTTGAAAGAACCAGAGGTGGTGTCTGGTCAGGTACGTTGAGAATAACGGAGAGAACCTCTCGCTGTCGGAATGTGTTGATGAAGGTGTGAAGATATTCAGCGAGCATTCGATCCTCGTTGTAAATAGCCAGCGCATTGACGCTGTCGAGGAAGACGAAGTTTCGTTGTGTTTGTGTGGTTCGCAAAATATACAGCGTACGCAAGAGAACCGATTCGAGCATGATTGGGCTATCAACAAAATGGATGTTTGGATAACTCACGTCGGTACCACCAAGAATGCCAGATGAAACCAAATCAATGAACTGGATGTTGGAAACATCAACCCCAATCGACTCAAACGCTTGGATAATCTCGACTGCTCCTCTGCTTGCTGAGATGTAGACTCCACCCATTTCGAACATCTGCATCAAAGGCAACATGGTGCTCGCCGTCACCATGAAGGCGTTGGAGTTACCACAACGCACCTGAACCGAACTGTTCAATGAAATGGTTGAGAGCTGCTCAGCAATTCGTTGGTCAAGTTCAAACATAATCAAGCACCCCATTTGGATGTCTTATCGCTTTGAGCGCCCCATTTTAACATAGGAGTCAGCATGACGCCAAGCGGCGTGAGTTCGATGGCGTGCTTTGCACGACTATGAGCAGTACCTCGCATCTTGACGACCTGAAGAAACCGAAGCAAGTGACCCATACGCTCAACGTCACCCATGACAACGATACCGTCAGCGATTGCTTCTTCAACACCAAAGGAGGACCAGTGGGCGTTCTCGGTGGCCGAGGTAATTTCTGAAATCAGAATTGTTGTGCAGCCAAGTGTTGCGAGTTTCTTACCAAGCGTGAAAAGGAAATCTCGAATCAATTGTTCGGACTTAATCTTGTAACAAAGTGTGGTAACGGAATCGATGACAAGACGAGTTACACCGATGGTGTTAACGATGTCCGTAATGGACTTAATCAGCGCGTGGACGTCATCCAAGTCGAACGTTGATTTGTCCAAACCTAACCACGAATACAGTACGTCCATGTCGAAGACGTTGATCAAACCGGTGTCAACCATGTTCATGTCGAAGAACGCATACTGGCGGATGTTTTCCAGCAATTTGACCGATGGTTCTGTCGCTGTAAAGTGAGCACACGCTTCGCCAGCAAGTGCACCACGAACGAGGAACTCCATACCGAGTGTGGTTTTTCCTGAACCACACGTTCCTGATGCCAGAACTGTGGAGCCATATGGGATTCCTCCACGAAGAATTTCATCAAGACCATGAATACCGGTCACGCAGCGGTCTCGGGAATATGTCGATGCGGCTTGCACGGGGATCGTTTCTCCCAGTCCAATCGAGTTCATGAAGCATTTGATGGTTCAAAGAACACATCACCGGGCGTTGGGCCGGTTTGAACGGACCATGCTGTCGAAGACATCGTGTTCGTTCCGTCCCAGACGATAACTTGGTTGAGACCAACCGGCAAGCCGGCTTGGGGACCCCACTCAGCCTTTGAGTTGGGAATTGGGTTCACTTTTCCTGGACGTGTGAAGCGTAGTTCGATGACGCCCGAGCCATCATCCAAGAGGTTCATCGAACCAGTTCCCAATAACCCATATTGGCCCAAATCGAACATTTGTGATGCATTTCCTTGCTCTTGCGATGCTAACGACCCAGTGAAAAGGGCAACTGAATGGCCTTGAATAACGCCGCCTTGTAGAAGAACCTCGTTTGATGTTGAGCCAGAAGACGTGTTGATGGACCAACCGTAGAGGCTGGTTGCGAAGGCGTTGTTGTTGTACACTTCGATCCATTCGGGACCACCGCTGATCGGGCGCGTCATGACTTCTGTCATTTGCAGGTCTTCGTTCACTCTACCAGCATCATGGACTTCGAGTGTAATCAGCACCAATTCGGATCCCATTCGAGCCGTACTCGATGCCGTCGAAGCCATTCGTGCATTGCTCAAATCAGCCCCTCCTTCGAACAAGTTCAATCCAACACGAGAATCGTTTTCAGATGCATGAATGGAAATTCGCAAAAATGCAGTCAGGTCCTCGTCAAGCCCTAATCCCAGTGAGAACCTCTCGAGCGTCACGTTCGAGAGCGCTGATATCCGGTTCATGTCGACCTGCTTGTTGAACATAAGCCCGGTTTGAACCCGCCCTTGTTCCAAGGCTTCTGCACTCTGAAGGTGCCAATCCGCAGTGGAATTCGTATAATCCAAGCCGTCCTCACCATCACTCGGCACAAACCATCCAGCACCGCTCGTAAGTCGATCGAGACCCGATACAACGGCTTGGTCGACTTGATCGATTTCCGTATCGTTGGAGCCCATTTCAAGTTGGGCCAAGGACATAAACGCAGTGAGAATCATGAGAAAGAGCGTAAAAGCAGAGAGGAATTCGATGACTGCAGTCAGTCCGTCCTCATCGTCTCGAAGTTGCGACCAATCCCCTCCTCCCATGAAGAGACCACGACGAGGGATGTCATGAACGTTGCCAAACAAATTGGTGTTTGGAACCGGTTGGTTTTACCATGAATCATGCGATGAGTCTTTGAATCATCCATGCGACCACGGTACGATGACAGGAGCGGAGCGACCGACTGTTGCGAAGAAAAAAACCAGCCTTGGCTTGGTTTCGTTGATGCTCTTGTCGCTCCTATCGGCGCTTGTTATGGTGCCAACTGCGACGGCTATCGAACAGGTTGACCTTGCGATTTTGACCGGGCAGAGTCCAGTCGAGAACAGGAACTATGCAGCGTTTGACCCTATCACGTTTTCCGCAGAAGTTGAGAACCAAGCCTTGGGCCCACAGACCTCGACGCGAACGATGGACTGGTTCATCTGTTCGGGCATGAAAACAGCCACACAGTGCGTTTCAAACGATATCGCAAGCGGCCAAATCAACATCAATGGACTCCTGAACGGAGACAGTGGCAACTTCAGCGATGCAACGCAATGGTATCCAAACGGAGTAACTGGTGCATTCACCGTTGTGTTCAAATTCACGTTTGCTGATGTCGATACCAGCGATGACGTCCTCTCGTACAACATCAATCTCACTGCAGAATACAGTGATGTCTCCGTCGACCAAGACCAGGACCCTCGAGAAACCCTCTCGGGCCTTCACACATACAACGGCGAGTTCGTCCTCAACACAGAGCAGGACTACGTCATGAGCATCTCTGGTACCGCTAACACTTGTGGTGAGTGTGGCCTAATTGCTTACATGGGCTGGAATTTGCGAGAGCTCGATGGAACACTTGTAGCCACAGCCAATCAAAGCGTTACAACGCTACCAGCAGGTGGCTATGAGCAACCGTACACTATTGCCTTGCCTGCTCTCAACTACTCCGTACCCGGGAGGTACATCTTCGAATTCGGCCTTATCGACAGTGCAAGCGCGTTCAATGGCGATCTCAACGATTACAACGATCTCGCTGAAATTGAGATTGTTCTTGATAACACACTCGACCTTCGAATTGCAAGCATGTATCCATCGCACAACCCCTCCTCTCCAAACTATTACTACGGAGAAGACATGCTCTCGGTCGATGTTGAGAACATCGGAAATTTCACAGTGGAGGATTTCTCCATCACCTTCGAAATGTTTGATGCGGTTGGCGAATCAGAATATCTCCAAACATGCGAAATCGACAAACTTGGGCCATCCGAGTCGTCAACATGTATGTTCAACCTCACCAAGGTTGGAGAAGGAAAAGAACTACGCATCTACATGCCAACAACCTTTGATGGAAGACCAGACACGGGCCCCTCTGACAACACGTTGATTGAATTCACCTCCATCCTAGCTGGAGACATTCTTCCAATAATCACCATGAATTCAATCTCTGGAACCTACACAACAGCCGATGCCATCGAATTGACTGCCGTTACCAACTCCGTTGCTGCAGAACCTCTGAATTACACGTGGGTACTCGATACCGTCATTACCATAGGTTACGGGAAATCCATTTCCGTCAATGCATCTTCCTTCCCATTGAAAGATTACGACATTGGCTTGTACGTCGAAGATGCTCTCGGGTTCAATGCTGAAGCGCATGCGACCATCTCCATTATCGACGAAGTGCTCATCAATGAACAACCATTGATGAGCGGTTCAGCCGTTTCTCTTGACAAAGCACAATTTGTGTACGATGTATTGTTACCAATTGAAGGATTCAATTACAACATCGCAGGAGGAAAAGAGCCTTTGATGATCATGGATTTCAAGGTCATGCAACTTGAAAACGAACTTCAACCTGCTCAACTTCAGTCTCTTGAACTTGATGTCAATCTCTCAGCATTGTTACCTGATTCAATCCCTCACGATTCTGTCGAATTCCTTGAACTCAGTTCATTGGACAGTACCTTCTGGGATTACCTCGAATCACCAGACTTCTTCGCCTACGATGGACTTGAGAACATTAGCCTGAATCTTCAGTCCAACACCATCGTTCTCGTCATCGGGGCACTTCCTGAACCAAATGTTTCCCTTTCCAACCTCACCCACAACAAATTGGTTGGGGGAACCATCGAGCTCACGTGGATGCCACAAGGCGATATTCTGAACCCATATCTTGGTGGTTGGCAAATTTACAGACTCACTGTCGATGAATCTGTGGGAACAATTTTCCCTGACCCCACAGTAGAAACCAACCAAAACCTCTGGGCAGAGTTGTTGGCTGATAGCGGCGTGGAGTTGGTGCCGACCGATTCTGAAGGTTGGGTGGACCCGGTCTCACTCGAAACCGGAACATGCGCTTCCTACGCGATTCTACCGACCAATCGAGCTGGCGTACCCGATACGTCACGAATCAACGTTGTCATGGAAGAAGACGGTTCATCCAGACTTTGTGGTGATGCACTTCCACCAACAAGTGCCGTTTCCTCCTTCACATACACCTACCGATTTACCAATTCAACAGAGTGCTACGACATGCAACAAGATTGGAACGCTTGCTACGAATTGAATATGACGTGGACATGGCCTGCGAACGAAGAAGACGGTGGCGTCACATGGAACATCTACAGGATGGATGTTGAACCATCGCAAATCGATCTCCGATTTGCAACACCTCTGGTCACCGGCCTTGTAGGCATACAAGGTGAACAAGGCACCTTTGATCAATCTGGACTCGAAGTTGACGGTATTCGCCCAATGCGAACGTACTACTACGTACTCGCACCGGTTGATTCCAAAGGAAATGAGAACACATTTGGACTAGCGAGTGAGAACATCTTGCGTGTGAAGATTGAGGACCAATGGTGGGACTACAATCAGCATTTGATTCCAGAGGAGCCTGCTCCACCGGAACCACCTCTTGGTGTCCCATGGCTCCAAGACGTTCTTGACTACACGGAAGTAGGGGAATTCCAAACGGCAGGACTTGCCGTCCTCATCCTCGTTGTGCTCAATGCGTTGTTCATTCCGGTCACGATCAAGCGTGGCGCTCGTCTCAAGCGCATTCTCGCAGCACGCAAGCGCAATCAAGCGACACGAAACATGGCCGATGACTTCGAAGATTTCTTCGAGTGATTGGTGGAGAATGACACCGTCATATTCTTGACTAAACTGCTGGTGGCTCGCTTCGCTGCGGTGATCGCATAGCCTGGCCATTGCGCTGGATTGCTAATCCAGTGGGTTAAGTCCCTCGGGAGTTCGAATCTCCCTCACCGCGCCATTTACGCCAATGGGCCGAAGATGCCAAGCCACGTTGGTGGGATGAATGATATGACCACCAGAGAAAAGAACATGGCGCCAAGATAAGCGAGTGAACGGAAAAACGATTTGGCCGCTTTCGGCATTCTACCGTTCGCATCGAGAGGTTCATTCACATCGATTTGCCAGACGGATTGAGCATACCAGATTGTGAGTCCACCTGCTACAAAGGCCCAGAGCAGCGGGAGACCTGACTCAGGCCAGAAACATGGGACGGAGCCCAAAAGGAACAAGCCTCCACAGTAGAATTTGGATTCTGTCACAGTACGCTTGGCACCTTTGACCTCATTCATCATCGGCACATTCGCCTTGGCATACTCGCCTGAACGATAGAGAGCAAGCGCCCAGAAGTGTGGAGGCGTCCAGAAGAAAATCAATGCGAACAACATCCATGGAATGGGAGAGCCAAGATCAAGCGGATTCATCGAATTGATCGAATCAGCAGCTGCACCTGCCCAACCAATGAGTGGTGGCGTTGCTCCTGCTGCACCACCAATAACGATGTTTTGTGGCGTCCTTCGCTTCAGCCACATCGTGTAAATGAACACATAAAATCCGACAGAAAAGAACGACCAAAACGCTGCCTTCCAGTGCAAGAGGAAGAACAAGGAGGACCCTGCAATGGAAATGAACACACCAAACAAAAGGACAGTTTTTGGCTGAAGATGTCCCATCGGTAAAGGACGATGTTGTGTTCGTCGCATCTTGGTATCAATATCTCGGTCGTACCACATGTTGATGGCGTTTGAACCTCCAGCAGAGAGCGTTCCGCCAATCAAGGTGATGAACGATGTCCAGATGGTATCAAACCAAGTTCGCTCGATATCGATCAACTCGTAACGAGCCAGTGAATCATGAACCAAAATAGCACAAATTGCAGTAATTTGCAGGAGAACAATGACTCTCAATTTCATCAATTTGATGAGCAAGGACACCAGTGATGGCCGCTCCTGATTCATTCGTTCTCACCAGAATTTGATGTGTGAAGATAGGCCAGCCTGAGCATCATCAAGGTGACAGCAGCTGCAATGAACGACGTCACACCGAAGACGAGATGCAGCAATGAGATGAATTCTGGGAACTCTTGAGGGTCTGCGAAGACGATGTACATACCTCCAACGAAAACGTTGAGAATCCAAAATCCGGTGACAACTTCAGCTGCTCTTGAAAATCCTTCACCTTCACCGAAATCTCGGGCATCGACACGGATCTTTGCTGAGGTTAGAATCAATACCAATCCTACAATGGCTGCACCGAAACGGTGGACCATTTGGACAAGAATTCCTGGCCCGTCAAGACTTGGAAGAATGGAACCTTGACACTTTGGCCAGCCGTTCGGGAAGCCAATGCTGCACGATTGGTTGTAATTCCCTCCGGCTGTGCTTGAAACCCAAGCACCAAGAATCAGAAGAATAAACACCGAAGCAGTGATTGTTACAAATCGCTTCTTTTGGCGTTCAAGGAAGGCTCTGGACGTGGACAAGAAGGTCCAATTTGCCCCTTCCTGTGCCCGCATTGCAATGTATTGCCAGACCAGAAGCGATGTGAAAATGCTCGCAAGGGAAAGGTGCATTGCAACCGTCCAATCGGCATTATCGAAGAACACAGTCACTGCTCCAGCAATCGCTTGAATGACCAAGAGCACACCAGAAACAACGGCGAGATTTCGCAGCCCATCGCCGTATTCTGACCTTCGTTTGTGGGCCATAATTGCATTGATGAGTATCGGAATGGCTATGATTCCGACGAGAAGACGATGGAACCATTCAACAAAAATTTCGAAGATTGTGTAGCGATGATCTGGTCCGCGACTGTCGATTTGATCCGGATTGGCTTCCCAATAGGCCTCTTGCTCCGCTTCATCAACCATGAATCCATACGTACCGAAACACTTGGGCCAATCCGGACAGGATTCACCTGCATCGTGAATGCGAATGGTACCTCCGACCACGATGATGAGCAA
>CALDQY010000013.1 GCA_937911445.1 uncultured Rhodobiaceae bacterium
ACAGATTTGCAAACAGAATTCACTACTCTTGAGTGGATGAGGCCATCCGAAATGATTGAGCGATGGAAGCGTCATGAGATTCGTGTCGCTCCACCTGTTGTTACACTCCTGATGGAAGTTAATCGGACGTTGAAGCACTTCGATGGTGATATGGTTCAGACTGCCCAAGATTTGCAGGAGCGACAACCTGGTCGTCGCTCAATCCTTTTTGCGCATGGCGTCGAAGTTGTTCCTGTCAAAACAGCCACGTTGCCTCCTGCAGACCACACCAATGCCTATCTGGTTGGCGACCCTGAGGGAGAATTTGTTCTGGTCGACCCTGCATGCCGAATGCGAGAAGGGATGGAACAACTCGCAGAGGCTGTCGATCGTCATCGTGGTGAATTGATCGCCATTCTCTTTACTCATTCACACGGCGACCATATTGGCGATATGGATCTCCTTCGTGAGGCGTTTGATGTTCCAGTATGGGGAAGTGAATACACATCAAGAACGGTTCATTGTGATCGAATTCTTGTCGATGGAGAAGTACTTCAACTTGGCAACCAAGATTGGACCGTACTGGTTACACCAGGTCACCACCCTGGCCACGTTTGTCTCCTCTCTGATGCTGGACTTGTTGCTGGAGACATGGTTGCAGGTATTGGAACAATTCTCATTCCTCCCGGAACTGGGGACATGGATGTCTACATCGAACAACTTCAACGATTACAGCAACTCGATCCTCACCTGATGTTCCCGAGCCATGGACCTGTTATTCCACTTCCACAAAAGACACTTGCGTACTACATCAAGCATCGAAATGAGCGTCATCAACGTGTTCTCGATGCAGTGGAATCAGGGCTTGCAACCATTCCTGAAATATCCACCGAAGCCTATGCTAACACACCGGATGCACATCCAGGCCTTGCTCAGGACCAAACCCTCGCTCACCTTCTCTCACACGAACGTTCAGGTCGTGTTCAACAGACAAACAAAGGATGGATTCGAGGAGATGATTGAATGGCGTATCGTGTTGTTATCACCAAAGCAGGAGGACCAAATGTCCTCGATATACAAGAGATTCCGATTCCTGAACCGGCAGAACACGAAGTCTGTATTGCCGTACATTATGCTGGAATCAATTTTGCAGACACATTGATGCGACTCGGCTTCTATCAGCCACGACCTCCTTTCCCATTCACACCAGGCTATGAAGTGAGTGGAGTTGTTCACGCTCTAGGAAAGGATGTCGAGGGATTTGAACTCGGTCAGAGAGTTGTTGGCCTGATGCGTACTGGTGGTCAAGCAAGTCACGTCCTCACGGATGCTTCAAGAACGCTTCCGATTCCAGATGAAATCTCTCTCGAAGCTGCTGCTTCAATGCCAGTGACCTACATCACTGCACACCACATGCTCCATCATCTTGGAAATCTCAAACCAACCGATTCTGTCCTTATCCATGGAGGAGGAGGAGGTGTTGGAACAGCAGCACTGCAATTGTGTCAATGGGTAGGCGTAACCAACGTCTGGTCAACAGCCTCAGCTGGGAAGGCCGACATCATCCGTTCCTACGATGCTGTAGCCATCGATCGTCACAACGAAAATTTCGTTGAGATTGTTCGTTCTCAAACCAACGGTCGAGGAGTTGATCACATCCTCGATCCAATTGGGGGAGAGCACCTCAAACGTAGCCTCTCGGTTCTTGCCCAAGGTGGTAAGTTGTATACCTATGGGATGTCATCGGCTGCTCCATCATCCAAGCGATCATTATGGAAAGCACTCAAAGCATTACGAAGTCGACCACGATTCGATCCAATGCTCATGATGTCAAGAAATCAAGGGGTTTTTGGCGTTCATATGGGAACATGGATCGATGAAGACGTCATGCAAGAACAGATGCAAAACATCCTCAAAGGAATCAAGGAGGGTGCATTAACGCCCATCATCGACTCAATTTACGATGCAAAAGACGTTGCAAAGGCCCATCAACACATCCATGATGGAAAGAACATTGGTAAAGTACTGTTGAAATTTGTAGAATAGCAGGGATTGACATGAAAGACTCCATGACCGGTTTCGATGTTCGAGCAGTATCGCTCGAATTGGATGCATGGTCAGGAGCCTATGTCAAGAAAGCCTACATGCCTCATTACGAGCAAATTGTTCTAAGAATTAATCCAAAGGAGGCTGATCAATTTGACTTGGTTATTGTTCGTGGACAACGAGTCTACACATCGAAACGCGATCGTCCAATGCCCATGACGCCTCCATCGTTTGCTATGGTACTGAGAAAACATCTCAAGAATGCTCGATTGACCAAAGTCGAGCAATTAGGCTTTGACCGTGTCCTTATGCTCCGGTTCGACACAAAAAATGGCCAACGCTCGCTCAGTGTTGAGTTGTTTCGTAATGGGAATGTCATCCTCATGGATGAGAACGATGTGATCATTCAACCTCTAACCCATGCAAGTTATTCAGGGCGAACCATCAAGAAAGGGGAGACGTATATCCCTCCACCAGCTGCGATTGATCCACATACCTTGACACTCGAATCACTGAAAGAAGCCTTTGCTGAGTCTGATAGAGACCTTGTTTCGACCCTTGGAGGAAAAATCAACCTCGGAGGCATCTATGCAAATGCAGTCTGTGAGCATGCAGGCTTTGAACCGAACAGTTCGACGGAAGATGCAGATGCTGCCACCGTTCTCACATCACTGCAACACTTCCTCGAACAACTCAATTCGAGCCAAGCCGGGCATCTCATACTCAATCCGACGAAAGAGTACAGTGAGGATACGCTACGAGCCATCGTATCTATGGAAACACTCGATGCAAAGTCGAGCACCACGCTACGTGAAATAGCGACTGAAGCGACCCCGCTCCTCTTACCATCGCATGCAGGAAAAATCGCCTACTCTTGTTCGAACCTCTGTTCTGCCATCGATGCATGGAAAGGGCATCATGATGCGAACGCCCTTGCTCGAAGAGAACAAGAAAAGTTGGATGCAGCAGCACCTGGACGTGGTCATTCAACAGAAGTTGAGAAGTTGGAACGACGCATGAAACAACAAGAGCAAGCACTTCAAGGGTTTGCCAAGAAAATCGAGAAGCAGCAAGCCATTGGTCATGCGATTCAAGAGCATTGGACGCATGTGGAGACCATTCTGCAACAAGCCCGTGAAGCCGTTCAAAAGCAAGGCTGGAAGCCTGTCCTGAAAGGTTTGAAAGAAAATCCTTGGGTTGATTCAGGCAATGCTGCGGATCGAACCATGATGGTTCGCCTACCTGATGATAGCGGTCAACCAGGTCAAGCGTTCACGTTGCATCTCGATGATTCCGTTCATCAAAATGCACAACGGTACTTTGAGGCTGCTCGAAAGCAGAAGGACAAAACGACTGGTGCAACAACTGCCCTTGAGGACACAAAGACTGCGTTCAAACGGGCGCAAAAGAAGGAAGCAAAACAAAAGGCCAGTGGTCGGATGCAAACGGTGCGTCGATCGAAACGGCTTTGGTTTGAACAGCATCGCTGGAGTATGATTTCTGGTGGCCACCTACTCGTTGGTGGGCGTGACGCCAAAGGAAACGATTCAATCGTCAAGAAGCATCTCTCTGGAGGAGACATGTACCTTCACGCCGACATCCACGGAGCACCAAGTTGTAGCCTACGAGCATCGCAAGGTTTTGCTCTCGTTGAGGAACCGTACGGTCAACTTCCTCCTGGCGTTCCATCCTACAAACTGGTCGACAAGCTCGGGGATGAACGAATCAACGATGCGAAGTTGGAAGAGGCTGCGACCCTCGCACTCTGTTGGAGCCGCGCTTGGAACGGTGGAGGTGCACATGGAACGGTGTTTGCTGTCAAACCCGCTCAAGTTTCGAAATCAGCTCAAACAGGTGAATACGTCGGAAAAGGTGCATTCATCGTTCGCGGTCAACGTCAATGGTTCAAGGATTTGGATGTCCAAATGGGCGTTGGCTTGGTCGCCATCAACGGTGTACCCTTGCTCATGAGTGGTACAGTTGCCTCCATTAAGCAACGCTGTGAACGCTATGCAATTCTCACCCCAGGTCAAACGAAAAAAGAGCAACTTGCAAATCGAATCTACAAGGCAACTGGTCTTCGAACCGATGATGTACTCTCTGTGCTTCCTGGGTCTTCGGATATTGTCGAAGACGTTGGTATCTTCACACCGTATCAGTCCAAAGAAGAGGAATGATTGGATTCATCGACGAACGTACATGGCGACAGCGTTACCGCCACCAAGGCAGAGTGTTACAATTCCTGAGTTTGCATCGAGGCGACGCATCACGCCAAGCATGGTGATCAAACATCGGGCTCCGCTTGAACCGAGTGGGTGACCGATACTGATCGCTCCACCATGGAGGTTGAAACGGTCATGAGGTATCCCTACCTCTTGAGCGACAGCACAAGAAGCAGAAGCAAACGCCTCGTTGTGCTCATAGACATCAACATCCATGACGTCCAGATTGTTGCGCTCAAGGAGGTTCTTGACCGCTGGAATAGGAGCGCTCATGACTCGTTCTGGTTCGACTCCGGCTGTACAATAATCTTCAATCGTCGCAATAATCTCCCAACCCTGTTCGTTGGCAAATGCCTCGCTGGTCACGAGGACTGCGCTTGCACCATCGTTCAGCGTGCTAGCATTGCCTGCTGTAACAATACCTTCCTTATCGAAGACAGTCCGAAGTTTGGCAAGACCTTCCGCTGTGGTGTCAGAACGGACACCTTCGTCTCGATCAAGGACGATTGGATCACCACGTCGTTGTGGAATTGAAACAGTGAACGTTTCCCAATCAAACCATCCCTCATCCCATGCTTTGGATGCTTTGAGATGGCTTTGTGCTGAGAATTCATCGGCTTGCTCTCGATCGATGGAGCACTCCTTGGCAACGACTTCACCGGTGTTACCCATGTGCATGTTGTTGTACACATCCCAAAGTCCATCGTGAATCATGGAATCAATGAGTTTTGAATCGCCCATTTTCTTGCCATTTCGTTGGCCCAGAAGGATCTGGGGCGCATTGGACATGCTTTCCATGCCTCCTGCGATCACAACATTGTGTTCACCCAGACGGACGCTGGTTGCTGCTTGCATTACGGCTCGCAGAGATGAACCACAAACCATGTTGATGGTCACACACGATGTCGTCACCGGTAACCCTGCTCCTAGAGCAACTTGGCGAGCTGGTGCCTGACCAACGCCTGCTTGCAGCACCTGCCCCATGAGAACCTCGTCAACGATACCAGACGATGGCTCAAATCCTACGCGTTGGCACAGTTCTTTCACAGCGGCGACGCCGAGGTCGACCGAGGAAAGAGAGGAGAGCGAGCCCATGAATCGGCCAATGGGTGTTCTTGCGACTCCACAAATGACCGCCTTGTTTTTTGCCATGATTCTCCCATTTTGAGAGGCCTCTTGAACATACGCATGCCTACGTTTCATGCAAACAAAAGAGTTGATGAACTCGACCTCTTGGGAACATCATGGCCAAATTCAAGACCGAACTAACCACGTCCAGAAACGCTGATGAAATGCGAAGTGTCGAAGTCGAAATTGACTTCACAAGCAACGCGCTTGCTTCGATCCTCTACCGCCAAGGCGAAACCGTTGTTCTTGCATGCTGCACCAAAGAAGCACGTCTACCGGGTTGGTTCCCAAGAGATTCAACCAAAGGCTGGGTTCACGCTGAATACTCGCTTCTACCAGGTTCAACAGATTCACGATTCCGACGAGAGCGTCGAGGTGCTAAGGGGCGCACTCAAGAAATTGAACGGCTTGTTGCTCGTTCGCTTCGAGCTGCCGTCGATCTCGAAGAACTCGGTCCAATCGCACTAAACGTCGACTGTGACATTCTCAATGCTGATGGAGGCACCCGATGTGCTTCGATTACAGCTGCAAATCTCGCACTCCGGCTCGGTGTACGACGCCTTATCGCTGCTGGTATTTGCTTGCCAAAGAACATGCGACCAACTGAGGAACAACGCCGCTCAGGATGGAGCCCTCCTGCTCTCTCTGAAGAGGAACAGATGGCGCATGAAATGCGCGTCATGGAACACGATGTTGCAGCGATTTCCGTTGGCCTCATCGATGGCAAATCCTATCTCGATCTCGATTACAACCTTGATTCCAATGCCGATGTTGACATGAACGTGGTCAAAGTAAGCAATGGTGAATTCGTTGAAGTTCAAGGTACTGGTGAAGAATCAACCTACCAACGACAAGAACTTGATGCCCTCCTTGATATGGCCGATATTGGATTTGAGGCTCTCTTTGAGATGCAAAAAACCATTCTTCACGGTCAGCAATAAGCAGCGAAGGCTTGAAATCATGGGCTTCGTCGCAGGGATGCAAGGGTTGGTAGCTTAGTTGGGAGAGCGCGGCACTGAAGATGCCGAGGTCGCCGGTTCAAGTCCGGCCTAACCCACCACAAATGCATCAATGGGTTCATTTGCTACCGTAGGCGTAGACTCCTCATGGGCGACGCTGCAATTGGGGACGAACTGCCAAAAGAGCAGTACGACTCCGATACCAAGAGCGACCCATTGCTCAAGGAATTGAACAACATTCGCAGACGCCGAACCGATGGTGACAAGCGAAGCATGTTTGCCAAAAAGGAAAATCCAGTCCTCTTGATGGGTATTGCATACGGTATTCTGTACGGAGCGCTGATTTTGTCCATGTCCTCTGGTCTATTGGGTCAATCCACATCGCTCGATCACTCAGCCTCAACGACGTTCCTCGATATCGGTGATGAGTGTGTTGAGATCGATGATGAACCATGGATTCTTATTTTCCCAAACGAAGACGATGAGCGGTTTTCACTGAATGCTTACAATCTTCCTGCCGGCGTAGCTGTCCTTGACTACAACATCGAAGAAAAAGATGCGACTGAAGTTTCCCCTGGGACGCAAGTCCAGCGTCTGCTCGATGATGAAGTCAATCGTGTGCATGCCAAAGCCGATTACGGGTTTCTTGAGGAAGGCGATTATGTTGTCACACTCTCTGTGAGGCTTTACAACAATTCGGACGATGCAAAGAATGAGACAAACGTCACAGAAGCCTTGTCAAAGTCGCTCGAGTTTGAACTTGAAATTGGTACCAAGGGAGGCATCCTTCCATTCCTTGGAGGAGAAGAACACCGAGAAGTACGCATCACTGACTCAGGCGCTCGCTCTTGCTGGTCCATCCAAGAGTTGGGCAATTGGGGGTACATCCTCCTTGTCGCTGAACTCGGTGGCGGAAGAGAGACTGCTATGCTCGCTGGAGGTGCCGCTGGTATTCCTGCATGGTGGATGGCGTTCAACTCGCTTTCATTGTCGGTCTTTTCTTTGTTGATTGCCTATCCAATCATGTACAAAGTCTACCATCAAGAAGCGGATGACATTCTTTCTCGAAACCACATCATTCGACTCGTTGATGACATCATCTCTCGATGCGAACGTCGGCTTGGTATTGAGGTCGATCACGATTTGGCCAAGGTGGAACCAAGAGAACTGTCTGTGGACATCATGGTACCCTACAAGAACACTGAGAACACCTTGTCTGACAGCAAGAGCATTCGCGATGAGATCCTGAAAGAGGTCCTCGAAGAATTCGCATTGTTCCGTGTCTTCAAGCCTGTTCAGTTAACCGTACGAGCGATTGGTACTGGCCAAGCCATTGATTTCGATTCAGGCGTAGGAGTTGGTGTTGGCGACCGGGATGATGAACTACCTCCCGAAAATTACACCTCGTTCTTCGAAGAGCTTCACTCACTTTCACGAATTGAGGATGAGGTCCGAGATTCACTTGATCTGTACTTCGTTCGAGACAAAACGCTCGATTTGCAAAATGCCGTGATCACCAGCGATGACCGCATTGTGTTTGTTTCAATCATCTTCAAGCCAACGACTCGCCTTGCGTTCTTCCGGTTTAAGCGACAAGCCTCCGAAGTTGAGGACGAATTGAGGAAATACATCTCGGAGAGAAACCAAGACATTCTCACCTCACAAGAATTGATTGTCAAGGCACGTAATCAAGTATCGACTCTTGCGGATCGTTCAGGTGCAGGCCGTGTCGAGCGCAAGGACGACAAAGATGAGCGAATCGCTGCTGTTGCTCGACAAGATGGATTTGGTGGACGAATGTTGCAAACGAAACTGCTTGGTGACATTCTTTCAACGGTCGAGTACACGGCCAATGAGAAGCGCGAAATGATTAACAAATGGGGATTCTGGGGGCTCATCGTCTTCGTATGGATCCCGTTCATGGCTTCTGGTGTTTTGGTCGGAGCCATGCTTGGCCTTCTGTCGCGTATGAAGTTCATGCGTGTGCTGATTGCAACGATGATCGGCGGATTCATCGCATCGATCACATGGGCCTACACTGCAGAAGGTATCATCAAAATCATGCACAAATACAAGCTTGAAGCGGTCATTCCAATCATGATTATCGTCTTCGTCCTCGGTGCAATTCTTCACATTCGTTCGACCAAGATTCGTCGACAAACGGAGTTGTTTGAAGATACGCTCTTGGACAACTTCCACAACGATATCAAAGAAAAGTACGGTTCTTGAGGCGTTTCTATGGACGCATTTACCTCCATTGATGGTCATTCGGATTCAGTAGGAGAGAGAGCGGTTATCGGTATTCTCGTTGCTTCGGATCGAGCATCTTCCAATGAATACCAAGATGAGGGCGGCCCGGCTATCCTCCAATTCCTGAACGAGGCGATTCAATCACCATTGGACGTTCATTATCGATGCATTCCTGATGCACAGGAACGTATTGAATCCACCATGATTGAACTCGCTGATGAGGTTGGCTGTCATGTCATCGTTACGACGGGAGGCACAGGGCCTGCAGAGCGCGATGTGACACCAGAGGCGACGGAGCGTGTTGTAGAGCGAATCATGCCCGGATTTGGAGAACAGATGCGAGCCATATCGTTGCAGTACACACCCACTGCCATCTTGTCTCGACAAACCGCAGGGATTCGAGGTTCATGTCTTATCTTTAATCTACCAGGACGACCCAAATCAATTCGAGAGACCATTGATGAGATCTGGAAAGCCGTTCCGTATTGTGTTGATTTGATAGGTGGCCCCTATATCGATTGCAACGATGAAGTGTGCAACGCTTTCCGTCCAAAAAACGCAAGGCGTCGATGAGAGCATTCATTGACTTGTTTCACAAGGCAGAACTGATTGAAGATGTCCAACCTCCTGATTCAAAACGCTACGATGCTTTTGCCTGAAACAACCGTAGTAGGTGATTTACTCATCGAAAACGGAATTATTTCAGCCATTCAACCAGGAGGTGGCTTGGTTGCAAACGATGATGTACGCACCATTGACGCGACAGGGCTTCATCTCCTACCGGGCTTGATCGACCCACAAGTCCATTTTAGGGACCCTGGACAACCTGAGAAAGAAGACCTCTACACTGGATCATGTGCCGCTGCTAGTGGAGGAATAACTTCCTTCCTCGACATGCCCAACAATGTACCTAGCCAAACAACGCTTCAATCAATGCACGAAAAAATTGCCACCGGGAATCGTCGATGTGTCACAAACTTTGGCTTCTTCATCGGTGCAACAGAATCGAACGTTGATGAATTGAAGAAAGCTGTTGGAACGCCCGAATCGCCAATCGCCATTCCTGGAATCTGTGGAATCAAGATTTTCATGGGCTCATCAACGGGTGATTTACTGGTCAACGATTCCGATGCATTGCATGAGATTTTCACCAATACAGCGGGCCTCATTGCCGTTCACGCTGAAGATGAAACGCGTATGATTGAGCGAAAGAAGATGATTGAAGGCCGAACCGATATGGCTGCTCATGCTGAATGGCGTGATGATGAGACGGCATTGATCGCTACAAAACGTGCAGTAGCCTATGCACAAGCAACCGGTCATCGCTTGCACATTCTCCACCTGACATCCGGTATTGAGGCCGACTGGCTGAATGGCATCACATCGTTGCATGGAAACGGAGAAGATGCACACATCACGACCGAAGTATTGCCACAGCATTTGACCTACGATGAGCGTGATGTGGAACGGCTTGGGACTCGATTGAAGATGAATCCCCCCATCCGTTACCAAACGGATAAACAGACTCTTTGGAATCGACTCCATGATGGAACCATCGCATGCATCGCCACCGATCACGCTCCACACACGCTCGAAACCAAAGCAAAGGGATTCCCTTCTGCTCCAAGTGGAATGCCTGGTGTTGAAACATCACTTCCAGTCATGTTGACTCACGCATCAAGAGGCGCATGTACCATCGAACAAGTTGTCAAGTGGATGTCATTCAACGTAGCAGAATGCTATGGTATGATTGGGAAAGGCCGTCTTGAGGAAGGATACGATGGCGACATTACCCTTGTCGATATGACAACAGAACACATGGTCGATGATGCGAACACATGGACTACTGTTGGTTGGAGTCCATTCCATGGCATGAAGCTCGTAGGATGGCCAACCCTTACCGTCGTTGCTGGCGTTCCAGTGTTTGAACGAAACGATGCAACAGGGCCGAAAGGTTCGATTCTGGTCGGAGAAGGTGAAACAGGCTCGCCTCTCATCATGACACCCTGGAATTAAACAAAATTGAGATTTTTTGTAACCGTTGTTAAATACTCGATGAAGAATTTCCAACTGGGAAACATGAGTAGCATGGAAGAACAACTAGGACAAGGATACCAACAAATGATGATCGGATTGATTATTTTCATCTCAGGTGCAATCTGGGGTGGAATGGTCGCAACAGATGGCATGGTCGCAGAAGACATCTATTGGCCAGCAGTGATGATGTTATCAGGAGCGATGATCACCTTACTAGGAACAACCTTTGGAACTGGACATGAGGATGATCGTAGCAATGACCTGAACGATGCGATCATGGAATTGACCGAGCGCATCAACAAGCTTGTTGGTTCATCAAGCTCGGATGATGCATCCGATGAATCAGAGTGAGTAAATCGCTCCGTACTTTTCCTCAACGTACCGTAGAAACGGTTCGCTCGAAGGAGGAGAACCTGTCGCCTCTTCGATCAAATCAGCTGGAAGAAGAGCACTTCCTCGCTTGTGAACTCGCTCTCGCAACCATGAGAGCATCGGAGACCAATCGCCTGATGCAATTGAATCTTGAATCGAGCCGAGATCGTCGCTCATCGCTTCCAGTAATTGTGCAGCATACAGATTTCCAAGCGTGTAGGTTGGGAAGTAGCCAAAGGCAGCCATCGACCAGTGAATATCCTGCAAACATCCCAAGTCATCGGAGGGGACTGTGAGTCCAAACCAATCAGAAATCATCGTATTCCAGAGTTCAGGAAGTTGCTCAAGCGGGTAGTTCTCGTTGAAGATTTTCTTTTCGATCTCGTACCGCAACATGACGTGAAGATTGTACGTTACTTCATCGGCTTCAACGCGAATGAAGCCAGGCTCGACTGCGTTTGCAATGCGATTGAGCGTTGAAGAGTCCCATGATGGAGCATCAGGGAACGATTCCTGGAATTCATCCATGACAACATTCCAGAATTCTGGTGTTCGACCAATTTGGTTCTCCCACAATCGAGATTGGGATTCGTGGACGCCAAGTGAAACAGCATCACCACGTGGCGTAAATCGGTGATTTTCATCGAGTCCTTGCTCGTAGAGAGCATGTCCCGTTTCATGCATAACTGCATAGAGGCATGAGAATGGGTCGAGTTCATCGTAGCGAGTTGTAAAGCGCGTATCGCCTGGCCAAATTCCTGCAGAGAAGGGGTGCGTTGAAGCGTCCATTCGCCCTGCTGCAAAATCAAAGCCCATTCGTTCGCTGACTTTTGTGCAGAATGCTTCCTGCTTCTCCACAGGGAACGTCAGTCCTTCTGGCAATGTTGGGTCAGGGTTTGATTCCTTGGCCTCAAGAATTCGCTTGAGCAGTGGAACGAGTCGATTACGAAGACCTTCAAACAGTGGGTCGTAATCATCGACGGTCATGCCAGATTCGTATTCATCGAGAAGGGCGTCGTACGGTGTCTTCTCATATCCGTAAGCATCGATCTTCCTTCGTGTCAAATCGACAAGAGTCTGCAAATGTGGCAAAAAGGCGCTAAAATCAGCATCTTTTCGGGCTTTTTGCCACCCAACCAACGCTTCACTTCGAGCCTGTGCAAATTCTGAAACAAACTCTGCAGAGAGTTTGGTTGCCTTATCGTAACGCTTCCTGAATTCTCGTACGTTGGCTTGCTCGCTCTCATCAAGGTCGTCTCGCTCTTCAAGCCGTCCAAGCAACTCGCCCATTTCAGAATCCGTAACTTTTTCATGAGCCAAAGCAGCAAGCCAGGCCATGATTTCACCTCGTGATTTGGCCCCTTTCTCTGGCATCAGGGTTTCTTGATCCCATCCAAGATGTCCTTGGATGCTTCCGATTCGATGGATGTCTTGTACACGGTTCAAGAAGGATGCTTTGTCGCTCATGTCCAGTGCACAACATCGGTTCTTCATCAAGACTCGTATCGTTCTCTTTGCTTGATTTTAGCCACACATTCAATATGGAGGAG
>CALDQY010000014.1 GCA_937911445.1 uncultured Rhodobiaceae bacterium
ACGACGACGGGTCGGTCGTCCGGAGCGACCCTTACCTCGAGAGTTGTGTCGTCCACTAGGGCCTTTTCTGCCACCGCCCTGTCGACCTCCGCCTCCATGACGGCGTTGGCTTGGATGACGTCCTTCCGGTTGGAAGGTCCAATCATCGCTTCGACGAGGGCGAACGTATCGACGTCCAACACGTTCCTGATCCAAATCTTCGACGAGCTGATCGATGAATTGTTCTGGTAATTCAACAGCAGTAATCTTGTCGAGCATTTCGATGCGACCAACCGAACCGTCAGGTAGATTTCCGACTCGATAGACCATGCCAGTGATGGCGCCTCGATCAATACCGTCCATGGCTCCTAATCCTAGGACCAAGGCTGCCTTGGGTCCATTGTCGCTCTTGTTGAGTTGAGGAACGTCTGATGATTCTTGTTCTGTCGATGATGCCAAGAGCTTCGAGAGTGCTGCAACTGCAATCTTTTCGGCACTCATTCCAGATTCTCGTGCAGCATTGAAGGCGTCGAATGCATTCTGGTGAGGTTCAATCTCATTGAATTCTTCGACCAGTTGCAAGCGTTGGAGATCGTCGATGTCTTGTTGCGTTGGAATGTCCATGCGCTCAAGTTCACCAACTTTCTTTTCGATGCGATTGATGTGGCGTACCGCTCGGTTTCCGACCATTAGGACACTGCGTCCAGTTCGTCCTGCACGACCTGTTCGGCCCACGCGATGGATGTAGGTGTCATCGTCGGTAGGCAGGTCATCTTGGAGAACCAAGTCCACTCGGTCAACATCGATGCCTCGTGCAGCAACATCGGTTGCAACCAAGACATTGGTTCGTCCTTCTCGAAATCGGTTCATGACGCGGGTTCGCTCGGCTTGAGACATACCGCCATGCAATGCTTCAGCACCTTTTGGCCGAAGGATATCGGCCACCGTTTCGACTCTGTTTCGAGTCTTACAAAAGATGATGGCCGCACTCGGTTGCCAAGCGAGAAGGAGTTTTTCGATGGCATCAACGCGTTGTCGGAGTGTGCAGATCATGACGTACTGTTTGACAAGGCTTGGAGGTCGTTCCTCCTTTCCAGA
>CALDQY010000015.1 GCA_937911445.1 uncultured Rhodobiaceae bacterium
CAATTCAATCGGTTGAAGCATCAAGGACACACCTGGAAGAATCACGTCGAGCGAGCCCAACAAGCCACCAACATCGAAGGTCTTAGCCGATCCTTCGTAGGGCTTGTTGTCGATGGTTGCCGAGAATTCGAACGCGGTTGAAAGCGTCACCTGCTCCTTCAATTCGACGTGTCGCTTTGTGGTCAGCACCGCTTCACCGGGAACGTAGGCACCGTCTTCTGCTTCAGGACAACTGCCCTGATTGATGACTGAGTAGGTGTTTCGGCCAATGTCGAAATCATCGAATTCGTAGGTGTTGGCAATCTCAACGGCCAGCCAGTCGTTGCTTCCGTACGGGCCTTGCGAGCGGACGGCTCCAAGCAGACTCTGCGAAGACATACCAACCAAGTCTTGGCTCGTTCCTTGGCTGACCGACAAGGTTCCACGTCCTTCGTAGTCCATGAAAATGCGACAGTAGTCGTCATCCGGTTCAAGGAAATTGAACACGAGGTCAAGGAATCCTTCGCTTGCCATGATCGCCGGACGGTCTCCAAGACCACCAGAAATCGTGTATTCCATCGTATCACCGTAGCGAAGCGGTTCGGCTGTAAACGGTTCCAATGAGGAATTGATGTACCACCATCCTGCTGCTCCTAGGAACAGTGAAACGATGACAACAGCAATGACTTTTGGATCTTTGATCATATCACCAAGGGTCGCAACATCCTGTCGCTTTGTCGCAACGGGCGTGAACACTTCTTCGGGCTCATCTTCGACAAGATCTGGAACGAGAACGGCTTCAAGAACGTCATCTTCCTCTCCTTCAATGACGGCTTCTTTGACCGCTTCGGCCGGTTCGGGTTCGTCTTCTTCGATCGAGATTGTGGTTTCATCTTCGAGTGAGAAAATGACCTCTTCTTCCACCCCTTCTTCAACGGTTTCAGCCTCGGACAAACCGACCTCAGTTCGTGACAATCCTGCCTCGAGAAGGCGTTCGACCAACTCAGCTTTCTTGCCAGAAGTAGCGAGGTCGTTGATGACACACAGGGCCTTGAGTTTGGCCACTGTCAGCGATGATGTTTCATCTGCCATTCGTTCACCTCAACTGATTCGATGGCTCATCCCCTATCAAGGATGGTGGTCAATGCGTCAACATTGACCTTCTTTTGCCCAGTTCAGGCTTGATACGGAACGTAGGAACCGTCCTCGGCTTGGACGTAGACGGTCTGATCATAGGTTCCATCCGGCATCTTGCGGAAGAAGTACCCGTTTTCGGCTGGTTCGAACACAGGCTCTGTTGCTGCGGCTTCAGCCACTGGTTCTGGTTCTGCCGCCTGAGGCGGGCCGCTTGGGCCTGCTGCAGCGGGCGGTGGACCGCTTGGTCCAGCCGCAGAGGGCGGAGGTCCGCTCGGACCTGCTGCCGTTTCGAGGACTTCTTCTTCGGTCGTCTTCTCGCTTGGCTCGGTCAAAGCTTTGACGCCTTCACCATGACGCTGTGCGCCGAGGAATGCAAATCCAGAAAGGCCGAGGAAGAGCAGTGCGAAGATGCCTGCCCAGATTTGATTGGGCCACATGCTTCCATCGATCTCCATGGCTCCAGAAAGTGTGTTGCCGCGGTCGTTGTTGTCAACGTATTCAGCAAACAGACACTGTCCTCCACCATCAACATCGAATTCAAACACGAACACTTCGTCAACAATGGGCGCTTTATCGCTGATTTGGAACTGATAGTCATGCGTTGGATTCGATCGTGAATCACGCTTGATGTCGAGGATTTCGCTCGACAGACAATTGTCCGAATTCAGGACGTAAACAGCGATGCGAGCGTTTGGGTTCGCAGGAGGATTGGTCGCCGTAATCTCAACTTCAATCGGCACATCTGTGAAGTCTTCACCGTCCAATGGAGGGCCCCAAACGAAGCCGAGATCTTGCTCATACGTATCGCCTACTGCTGAAGCGGTAAATGGGAATGGGAACAAGGCAAAGCCAAACATCAACGCAGCCAATCCGAGGTACAAGAAGACGTTCCAACGGGAACGCTTGAGGGCTTCTTGGCGCTCTTCGAGCGTCATTTCCTTCATCGCTTCTTCATGGTGGTCATCAAGAGGAGGGGCGGTTTCTGTGGATTCTTCCTCCGCTGGCTCGGTGGGTTGTTCCTCATCGGACATGTAGAAGACCCAAAACGGCCGAGCATTTGAAATCCTCTCTGTTTTTCTTCTGACCATGAGCGAGTTGAGAGAACAGGATGGGCTTCGCCTAGCCGTCTTGTCTCGCGGCGCTCGCCTGTACTCGACGCGACGTCTTGTCGAAGAGGCTCGAAAACGTGGTCTTGATGTCAATGTTCTGGATCCGATGAGCTTCTCATTGTTCGTTGATGACAACGGCATTGATGTCATGCATGAGGGACGCCCAGCGGCCTTCGATGCGGTCATTCCACGCATTGGCCACTCCATCACACGACATGGTGTGGCTGTTCTTCGCCATCTTGAGCAGATGGGTATCTGGACGGCTAACACTGGACAAGGTATTCTCCAAAGCAGAGACAAATTGCACGCTTCGCAACTGCTCGCTCGAAACAAGATTCCAGTCCCAAAAACAGTCTACGTCCGAGATACAGCCGATATCGAACACGCTATCGAAGCCGTTGGAGGCCTTCCTGTCGTCGTCAAAGTGACCGAGGGAACCCAAGGTCAAGGCGTATTCTTGCGCCACACCTATCACGAAACGCGGAATCTCGTACAGGGATTGTTGCACACCAAGAAAGCCATTCTGATTCAGGAATACATCGCTGAATCCCACGGTACCGATATTCGTGCCCTCGTCGTTGGCGACCGAGTCGTTGCCTGCATGCGACGACGCGCTCGCGGACGCGAATTCCGAAGCAATTTCCACCTCAATGGAACAGTTGAACCGGTTGATCTCGACCCTGCTTTCGAAGAAGTTGCATGTCGAGCAGCACGTGTCCTTGGTCTTCGAGTTGCAGGTGTTGATCTGCTTGAATCCGAGGACGGTCCACTCGTTCTCGAAGTCAATTCAAGCCCAGGATTGGAAGGCATCGAAAAGGCCAGTGGCGTGAACGTTGCTGGAGAAATCATCGATTTCGTCATCAACGATGCGGTGTTCACAGAAGTTGAGTTGGACAAATTGCTTCGAACCGTTCCCGGTGAAGGAGTCTTGTCGATTCAACTACTTCATCATCCAAATCTGATCGGTCATTCCATCGACGAAATTTTTGCCAACAGCGAGCAGCCCCCTGTCTATGCACTCAGTCGTGGTGTGAAGATGATGTGGAATCCAGAACCAAGTGTCCAACTTCGTTACGATGATGTTTTGATCTGCTATGGTGAACTTGAATCGCTCCGAGCAACACTGCGTAAGGCTGTGTTGATGTCACCACCAATCACAACGGACTCGCCTTCGAGTGAAGAGACCAACGCTTGAGGTAAAACCATGAAATCGAAAACAACCCTGCTCGCCATACTGCTCACAATTACAACAACTCTTCCAGTAATTCTACCATCTGCATCGGCAGATGATGACAGTTCCACTGCAACGAGTCTGGTTGATTCTTCGACCAGCTATATTTGTTCTCCCGATTGTGGACCCGAAGGCGTGGATGAGTTCGACTGGTATCGAGCATCTGTCCAACCTTACACCACCTCGCAAATCTTCGTTGAAAATCTCGACGATATCGCCTCAGTCACCATGCGTGTATCTGTTTATACAACCGATTTTCAGAATCCAGAAGACCAATTTGATGTCAGTGGAAACTACAATGAAAGCGTCCTCTTGAACAATTCTCTGAGTGTTCAGATGGATTTCTTCATCAAAATTACCACCATTGATGGATGGGGTGATGATGGATCAAATTATGTCATTACTCGAATCGACGAAACTGACAATTTCTGGCAAGTTGCTACACCAATTCAACCCGGTTCGTTCCTCCCTGAAGGTTTAGTATGCATCTCTGATTGCCAAGATGATCTTCTTGATGGAGAGGATTGGTACCAAGTCGATATCGGTTCAAGCCAACAAATTGCTGTGGTGACCGAGGAATTATCGTGGTGGACAACTCTTGATTTTGAGATATTCGAACTTGTTGATGGGAACATTCAATCCTTTGCATACGAATATCACGGGGGCAGCGCAGGTGGGTTACAAGATTACAGCGTTCGCGCATGGTTTAACACCACAGAGGCATCAACATACCTCATTCGAGTGTACACCTCAGAACCCGACCCAGTTCTCTACAACCTCTCCGTCTCAATCGGCACATGGGTCGACGTGGTCGAGGATGATTTCCACTGGGTGAGTTTTCCAGACGTCAAATTCGGTGATGAGATACGAGTTCAAGCTGTCCGAACCGATGCACCCAACGATCTCGATGTACTGATGTTTAATGCAGACGCCTTCGAAGAATACCGTTTGGGGGTTGCTGATGGAACTGGAAGTTCCCCTGACGAACTCCTTGCTGAGGAAGATTGTCTCGTTTGTTCAATTCAATTTACTGTGACACCAGAAGAATCCGGCATATTGAATGTCAAACCTGAGACGACCCATGATGCTCAGCAAGAGATTTCATGGTCTCCAACGCTGTTCCTCGTAGCAGACTATACAGATTATCGCAGTAATCCTCCTGCAAACGGCGAAGTCGATGTTGCCAGTATTTTCCTCTCAATCAGCGTTCTTGAATCACAGTCCATATCTGAGAATTATCAGGTGTTCCAAGAGGAAGTCAACGGTGATTGGACGCTTGTCCACTCTGGAACAACGTCCACAGGCACACTCCAGCCACCAATGGGAGGCTGGTTAAGCGATGTAACCGAAATCGATGATGGGTCAACAAAAACAGTATACAAGGTCGAAATTCGTGAAGGTTTGACCAATCAACTTCTCTCAGATTCAACCTTTGAAGTCACAAACCTCATGCCTGTTGCAAAAATGCAACTCAGTGGCGATGTTGGAGGGACCTTCAAGCAAGGACTGCCTATTGTTTTCGATGGGACCACAAGTTGGGATGGAGACAACGACCAACTCAGTTACTCATGGATGCTCGATGGGGTTGAGTTGTCAACAGAACCCTTCTTCGAAGCCGAATTCATGGAAGGAGATTATCTCCTAGAGTTCGAGGTGGAAGACGTATTTGGCGCTCAATCACGCCTGACACAAGCTCTATCTGTCGAGCCAATATCATTGGATGGATTCAGTCAGAACGTCAACATTACCATACCTGATGAAACAGTCGCAACCATCACAACCGTGAATGTCAACATGCAAGCAACATCCATTGCCCCTTCATGGACCGATTTTGAATTCATTTCGACAGGCATCGGAATTGGAATTAACGTCGAATCAAGAATCACACAATCAACTCAGTACGATCTCAAGTTGACCTACATTGACAACCAGACCTCCTTTGAGAAAGTCAATCAAACCGTTACAACAGAAACTGCACTGAAAATGAACCTCGCTGTCTTCATTCGAGATTTGGACACCAACAATGTCACAATTTACGACATGCCCATGCCATCGGAAGGACAGGTCTACGAAGGCCAACCTTGGTTCCCTGTTGGGCTGTTCGAAAGAGTATACTATTGGGGTGACTTGGCCGTTATTGATACAACAACGAGCACGGATAGCATAAACACTGTGAGCGTGGATGTTGAAATTCCAGCGCTTGATCTTATGGATTACATAACAAGCATCGCAAGCAACATTCCTGGGTCACAAGTTCCACTTCTCGTTCTTGGAATTGCGATTGATTACAACTTGTACATCGATATTGACCTCCAAGTCGATGTTCACAACAATGGAGAAATTGTTGAAATGGTTGTCCAAGCAGGAACCTCAGTACCCGAAATCTTACCGAGCACGCCTGTTAGCCTCCAGCAAAACGAATCCATCCAATACTTCTCATACTCCGACACGGAATCATTGATCGAAATTTTTGGTTCCATTGGACTGCGGCTCAGAATCGCTCAACCTGCATGGTTGACAACTGGGCTTGGTTTCATCGTGGAGGATCCGATGTTCTTAGAGGGGGAATGGGAGGCGAAATTGGTGAACTCAAGTGGCCCAATCGGAAGCAGTAACTCCATGGGATACGCACTCTCGGATCAACTTCTTGCAATTGCTGTGAATCAAACCGTTGAGGAACCTCCTCAAGAAAACGAGACTGAAAACAACACAGAGGAGAACAACTCTTCTGGAACCAATGAAACAGCAGGTGAAGATCCGTTTGACAACACCACAGAGAATCAAACCAATGAAACTCAAGATACGCAGGGCGACACAGAAACACCTGCTGAACAACCCGATGATGCAGATACGTCCTCAGAAGCGTTCGATCCGCTCGACTATGCGCTTTATGGAGGCATTGCAGCCGTCGTTTTTGTGTTGTTCTTGGTCGTTGGACTGCTACGGCGAAAAAAACCACCGAATAACCCACAGCAAACAAATCAACCCACATGGGAATTCAATCAGGGCAATTCATGGTAACCATCTCATCCGCTTTTTGAAACGAAAGCAACGCTTGATTCGCGATCGGGATTTCATTCAACAGATTCATATGGATGAGTGCTTACTGCACTCTGTCCGCAAGGACACGGGATGCACTCCGCTTCGGCGGAAAAACACGGCGCTGATGCCATATGGAGAGAAAACACACACAGCCGAAGGCTCGACGACCGAGCCAGCTTCGTCTTACAGACGAGGACATTCAGCTTCCTCCACGTCTCGTTCACATCCAGAACCTCCCATGGTTGGATTGTTACGATCAACAACTACGTACGGAGAACAAATCCGAAAACACGCGCAAGACCTACCTCAACGGTCTTCGTGCCCTTGTCGAAACGACGTTACCCGGTGAGAATGTTCTCTCCGAGCACGACCTTGAATCGATGAGTGTGGGAACGCTTGCTCAACGGCTTGAACCACTCAACGGACGCATCGACCGATGGACGCATTCGATGAGCGAATTGAGTCCATCGACCTACAATGCTCGTCTTGCTGCTGCCCGCCATATGATCAAGTGGCTCGGTCATCGATGGCCCGACCACCTCGTCCGTGCTCGAACGGGACGCAAATTGCCACGAACGCTCACTCGACGTGAATTGACTTCAGTGATCGAAGCGGCCAATACATCTGAAAACGCCATCGCTTCCGTAGTTGTCACCGTCTTGTTGGATACAGGCATGCGCGTTTCTGAGTTGTGCAACCTCAACCTCTCCGACATTGAACTCGAGGGATTACATGCGAAGGTCATCGGTGGAAAAGGTGACAAGGACCGC
>CALDQY010000016.1 GCA_937911445.1 uncultured Rhodobiaceae bacterium
AGGTGCTCAGTCAATCACGGATGCCTATGGGTACTACTCAATCCTCATCGACGTCACCGATGAAGAGGACGATCTCGACATTCTCCTCAATCTCAGAGGCGAGAACTTCACACACACCATCGATATTCAAGCACACCGTGACTCACCCAACAGTCAAATGGTACAGGACATCAGACTCGAACAGAATCCACCACCATCAGGCGTGTTCCTCGGTTTTGGCTGCTTCATCGTCTTGTTCACACTCGTGTTTGTTTCCGTTTTGATGCGAACCGGTCGTCGTCTATCAACCAAACAAGGTCGTATGGAATTCATGGGTATGAAACAAGCGAGAATGCTTGAATGTCCAACATGTAAGCAAATGGTTGCTCAGCATGAACTGGTGATGCATTTCATTGTCGATCACGACATGGAAGCCTTCGATGCTGGAGAATTGGCAGGAAAGGTCATGCGGCGTACCTGGTCTGAAGAAGAATAAATCAACACAGCTCATCTGAAAAGATTGATTGACCAACGGTGCTTAAACGACGTCATGGGAAAGTCCAATTCGTTTGTTTTTGTTTCGATTCTCTTGATGACGATGGCAGGTTGTATGTCCAGTAGCAACAACGGCTGCGGAGAGGGGTACGAAGAAATGTATGGGGGCTATGAATACGGCTTCAATTCGACAAGTGTTGATGCTCAAAACTCCCTCCAAGTAAAAGTAGAAATTGTGAAGGGAGGGGGTGGATGGTGGCTCGAAGAGTCGGAAACGTACCAAGAAAGCCAAACCTTGTGGGCGGATATCACAGTGAAATTCTCTGATGGTACAACAGAAGAAATAAGCTTCAAGCGATCGAATTGGAACAATTTCGGGGATGGTGGTTCGGGTTCATCTTGGAACAAAATTCTCACGTTCAACAGTCCAGATGGATTCTGTGATTCGGGATGCGAAGAGGTTCAATTCTCTGGTAGCTTTGAATATGGAATCATGTACTATGATGGAACCTGCTACAGCTCACCATGGGTTGATATCGATTAAAGGACAAATCAACATCTTGAGTTGTTTCAACTCAAAAGCATGAAAACCCCACCGGCCAAGCGGTAGGCATGGATGCAGACCAAGAAGTGGTCGCAGCGTGGGAAGCGTTGCGTGAACATTGGTTGATTCCAACAACAGGAAACAAGCCGTCTCGATTCCTGTTTTACAACTTCTTGCGCTTGACTCTCGGGCCAACGTTCCGGTTCCTATTGCGTTTGAGAATTCGGGGAGAACATCACATACCACGCAAAGGGGGTGTTATTCTTGCAGCGAATCACCTGTCACATGTTGATCCAATCATGGTGATTCTCGCGTCGAGAAGAACAACCCACTACCTTGCAAAGGATGGTCATTTTGAGAAACTCGGAACCCGATTTGTCATGAAATCAACGGGACAAATTGAGACACAACGAGAAAGTGGAGGTCTTGACGCGCTTTCGAGTGCAGCAGACGTGCTTGACCAAGGGCGTGCTCTAGGAATCTTTCCAGAGGGAACTCGCTCAAAGCGAACTGAAGCACCGTTCCTCTTACCAGGAAAGACGGGTGTTGCCCGCTTAGCTGCATCCTATCCGGAGTGTGTTGTCGTTCCAATTGCCATGACCGGTACAAGGGCAATGATGGAGCCACAAAAACACAAAATTCCACGATTGCACAAGCGAGTTACGATTCAATCTGGGGAAGGTGTCTCTTGGTATCAGTGGCTGACCGATGTCAATGGAGGGAATCAATCAGCAACATCACTGAAGGCGCTAGCTGAGAGGGAAGAGCATGAAATTCGAAGCGAACTTGCAGCCCTCTATCGTCGTTTTACAGACCAGTTGATGGGAAGCATCCTCGCACTCGGCGCTCCTTGATGTTCGGTAACCCTCAAGGGCTTCCATCGATGACGGACCTTTGGTGAGCATGTGCAAGAGTATCTTGACCTGATGAAACACATTCTCGATAACGGTGTCGAAAAGGGCGATAGAACCGGCACGGGTACGCTTTCTGTCTTTGGCTACCAGATGCGTTTCGATCTTTCCGAGGGCTTCCCAATGGTGACCACAAAGAAGCTTCACCTACGTTCCATTGTTCATGAATTGCTTTGGTTCCTTAAGGGCGATACCAACGTCAAATACCTCCAAGAAAACGGTGTTCGAATCTGGAACGAATGGGCTGATGAAAACGGCGACCTTGGCCCCGTCTATGGAAAGCAGTGGCGCAAGTGGGAAGCCAAAAATGGACGCATCATCGATCAAGTCGAACAAGCCATTGACCAAATCAAAAACAATCCAAACAGCCGACGCATCATCGTTTCAGCATGGAACGTTGGTGAACTCGATGAAATGGCCTTGATGCCTTGTCATGCATTCTTCCAGTTCCATGTCGCTGATGGTAAGTTAAATTGTCAACTGTACCAACGAAGCGCTGATGTCTTCCTCGGCGTTCCATTCAACATTGCCTCGTACGCACTGTTGACGCACATGATGGCTCAGGTATGCGGGCTTGAGGCAGGAACATTCGTTCATACGCTTGGAGATGCACATCTGTACATGAATCACCTTGACCAAGCTCGAGAGCAAGTAAGCCGAGATCCTCTTCCGCTTCCTACGTTGAAGCTGGATGAAACCATCATGGACATTGATGGATTCACCTTTGACGAGATCGAGGTGATTGGCTATGAACATCATCCACATATCTCTGCACCTATCTCGGTTTGATTTCTATGCAACTGAAAATGATCCTTGCTATGGACTTGGATGGGTGCATTGGCAAAGAAAACGGATTGCCATGGCGTCTTCGGTCGGACATGCTTCGCTTCAAGCGTTTGACGCTAGGTACTGGAAACGGTGCAGTCCTCATGGGACGAACGACTTGGGAAACCATTCCTAAGATGTACAGACCACTCGTCGATCGCATCAACATCGTTGTGACTCGAAACCGTGAATACACCCTATCTAATGCAGATGTTGTCTATTCTATAGAGGAAGGTATTGATGTTGCAAAGGCCAACAATTGTGACGAATGTTGGATCATCGGTGGCGCCAACGTTTACGAACAATGCCGAGACATGGTAGAAGAGATTCATCTCACATCGGTTGAGACATCCAATTCTGGAGATGTCAAAGTTGGCTTGTTTGGTGATGAATGGCACCGGGAAGTCATCGAATCAACGCCGCAAAACAGTGAGAATGAACATCCTACAACCTACATGATTTTAACAAAATCATGAATCTGTGTATTCTGTAACTCGAATTCCGAGTCGTCCTTTTCGAGAAGGACGTTGCATGATCTTGTCGACTTTCGCTTCGAAGGAAGCCTTGAGATCGATGTTCATGGCCAAGGAATGGCCCATCAACAGAATAAGGACGTCTGCCATTTCTTCAGCGACTTCTTCAATCGGCTTGTTCTTGGTAATGGCTGCTGCTAATTCACCGAGTTCTTCAACAGTTAGAGCGATTCTATATCCCATATCATGACCGTTGTTTCCAGCAAAGTCGTGTTTGTGATGAAAGGCTGCAACACGTTTCATCATTCCAGTCCAAACATCTTCATCTTCAGATGCTAGCCAAGATTCAACTGAGAATGGTTCCATAATGCATGGTTTTGTTGAACGCTCTAAATCATTGTGTCAGCAAGGATGTAATGCATGCCCAGACAGGCCCAAGTCGGCGATTGGCTTCTGCTGAGACAGCCTCATGGCTCAAATCTGCGCTTGCATCACCTGGCTCTTTTCCAGCTGCCCAATTCGATCCAATGAGCAATGCTGCATATGGCATCTCGACTTCTCGACAAAGTTTGGCTTCTCGAGGCATGGTCATTCCAACGACATGGCCACCAAGTTTCTCGATGGCAAGAACTTCAGCTGCCGTTTCAAACTGAGGGCCTTGTGCGAGCCAGTATGTGAAGAGAAGGCGTTCATCGGCAAGATTCTGGTCGTTGCGAAGAACCGTCTCCAATGAAGCATTCATAGCTTGATTGAACGGGACTGTCACAGAAGTAAATTCAGCCTCTTCATCGTGAAAGGTTGTTGTTTGTCCTGTAAAGTCGATGTACTGATTGGCCAATCCGACGCGACCTGGAGGGAAATCTTCGACGATGCAACCCACTGAACAGACAGACAGAACTGCGTCCATATTGGCATGCTTCAATGCCCAGATGTTCGCATGGTGGTTGATGTTGTGAGGTGTCTTGTTTGGCTTACCTTCGTTGTGATGGCGCTG
>CALDQY010000017.1 GCA_937911445.1 uncultured Rhodobiaceae bacterium
AATCCCGCGACCATCTTCTTACGATGCTCTGTGATGTAAAGAAAAACCCAGTAGAGCATCGCAAGACGTATGCACGACATCTTTTCAAAATATCTCGTCGACATCGCATCAGGTTCACACGTGAAGCGAAGCAAGTCGTTTGCCGCAAATGCTCATCCTTATTGGTTCAAGGATCAACTGCTCGAATACGTTTGCGAAATGGTTTGAAGATTCACAGCTGTCTTACATGCGGGCATGTATCTCGCATCCCTTATTCGTCGTCAGAGGAGGTACCAGCTTGAAAATCCCAGATTCGATTTTACGTCAGGCAAAAGACGCCTCGTTGCCCGTGACGATGCGAATTGGGAAATCAGGCCTTACGGATGCCGTCGTCGTGGAACTGGATGGGCAACTCTCGTCGAGAACATTGGTAAAAGCAAAGATCAACCGTGGCTTGTTCCCACGAGAAGAAATGAAGCGAGTTTGGGCTCATCTTGCACACGAAACGTCGAGTCAGGTCGTCTTTGCGCGTGGAAACGTGGCTGTGTTTTGGAAGAATTAATTCAAACACCAACCCAACGCTCAATAAGGTCATGTTGGTCCAAATAGCATGGGCGGTAGTCTTCTTTTCTCGCGGCGACATCCAGCACAATTGATTGCACTTCTCTCTTTGGTTGTCGTCGGTACGATGTATTTCGTACAAAGCGGCTTCGCTGCAGGCGGTGGAGATGGGATCAATCTCGACATCAACGTCAAAGAAGGGATGAAGAATCAAGCCGTCTTTGTCGGACTAGGCATACTCTTGTTCGTCTATGCGCTTATCATCACTGAAGTCGTTCACCGAACACTCGCTGCGGCACTTGGTGGGCTTCTTGCTGTTGTCGCTCTGAACTTTTACTCCGTTGAAGATACACTCAGTCTCAAAGCAGTAACGACCATGATCGATTGGGAAACCATCGGACTCCTTCTAGGAATGATGGTTATGGTCGGTGTTATCTCGCACACGGGTGTCTTCGAATGGTTCGCAGTGCAAGCGTACAAGAAAAGTGGTGGTGAAATCTGGACACTTGTTGTTATTCTCTGTGCAGTTACGGCTGTTTTGTCGGCATTTTTGGACAACGTTACAACCATGCTTCTGCTTACCCCTGTCACAATTCAGATTGCGAAAGTACTCGATATCAAACCGATACCGATTCTGATTTCAGAGGTGCTGTTCTCGAACATCGGTGGTGCAGCCACCATGATTGGGGATCCTCCGAACATCATGATTGGATCTGCTATGTCTCCTTCTGCGATCGAAGGAAACAAAGATGCTGAGATCGCAGCACTCGCATCAGATGGAGTCACATTCAACGACTTTATCATCGAGATGGCACCTGGTATCCTGCTGACAATCGTTCCATCCTTCATGCTCATTCGCTGGTTGTACAAAGACGAATTCAGTGGCCGACGTGATCGAGACATCACAGAACTTGAGCGTCAATATGCCATCAAGGACATGAAGGGACTCAAGGTAAGCGGCACCATTCTCTGTCTGGTAATTGTTGGATTCTTCCTCCATCCCGTTGTTCACATAGCCGTTTCTTGGATCGCATTGGGTGGGGCTGTCATCATGCTTCTCGCTACAAACCCACACGAACTCGAAGAGCCACTGGAACACGTTGAATGGACTACTCTGCTTTTCTTTGCCGGTCTGTTTGTATTGGTTCACTCATTGCAGTACATGGGTGTTATCGACTACATCGGAAGCTTTGTTGAGAAGGGTATCGAATCGTTTAGTGAAGAGTACAGACTTGCTGCTGCTGTTGTGATTATTCTATGGGTTTCTGCCATTGCATCCGCCTTCATTGACAACATTCCATACACTGCAACAATGATTCCAATCGTCCTCTCGCTTTCTGTTGAACTCGAACTTGATCTTGGACCTTTGATTTGGGCACTTGCCTTTGGCGCTTGTCTTGGTGGTAATGGTACCCTCATCGGTGCCTCAGCAAACGTTGTAACAGCAGGACTCTCTGAAGAAGCCGGCTACCCAATATCGTTCAACGAATTTTTCAAAGCAGGTTTCCCTGTTATGCTTCTCTCAACGTTCATTGTCACCTTCTACATGATTCTCGTTTACGTCGTTGGAGGCGAAGATGGTGGTACAACATGGAAGATTGCTCTTACCGGTATTGCACTCATCGGAATCATTGCTCAATACTCTCGAGGTCGTGCCAAAGGAAAGTCGCCAGCAGAAGCCTTGGTTGACGATGACGCTGAAGAAATCATTTCCGCCATAAAGTCGGTGGTTATTTCCTCTAGCAAGGCAGACAATGCTCTTGATGCTGAAGAGTAGACTCGCCAAGGCGTTGGATTGAAGAACCTGAACCCGAAGGAGCAACGGGGTCACCATGAACGAATGCGGAGTCTGCGGCATTCTGTATCTCGCTGGTGGTTCTTGTCCTGCATGTGGCTCGCAAATTCAAAAGAAGTCTCAAGATTTTCAGGACGCTGAGATGGTTCTTCCCACAGAAGTACCAGGTTTGGACGATGCTGCCGATGCTTGGTACGATCTCGAAGGTATGGAACGACCAGCCGAGGAGAAGGAGCCAGAACCTACATCTTCACTACCATTCGGCTTTGGTGGCGAATCGTTGACCAACGTATCTCGTCTGCCGTTTGGAATCGGTAGTCATCGCGATGGAATCCCCTTTGATGTCGAGCATAGCTCTGAAACGAACGAAGACGATCCTGGTCCTGAACCTCCGGTTGTTTTCGCTCAAGAGAATGTGGTTGAAACAGGAAACACTGCATCATTTACTGAGCCAGAACACAATGAACGTGAAGAGATTGCTCCCTCACTTCCTGAAGTAGATATTCCAACCGAAGAGGAGACCTCTCCAACACCTGAGCCTGTTCGGATCACCGCTATTCCAATCGTGGGGGCTACGGTTGCTGAGACAATCCCTGAGATTCCCCTCGATATAACCTCGAATGATGGAATCTACGCACAAGACGACGATGTAATTGAGGTAGTCTTCTCTGACTTGGAAGACACCATTGTGCATGTTGACCATGGAGGTGATGATTCCTTTGCTCAGCCGCAAGTTGTGGAATATGCAGAAAAAACATTCACTCCATTCGATCTTCACCCTGCACGAGCGATGACCGTTCAGGCATCCAACGATGAATCTCTCAAAGCGCTTGTCGAGGGCGGATTTGTCTCCATTGGGCAAGGTGATTGGCGCAGCGCGGCCCGTTCTTTCCAAAGGGTTCTGGCAAGTGTTCCAAGTGATGTTGGTGCGATGAACAACTATGGAATTGCATTACTGCAAGTCGCTACGACGATGCAGGAGTCTGCTGATCCTGTCGATGTTTCCAATGCGGCTACACAATTTGAAGCAGCTATTCTTTCGCTAAGAGAAGCAGTTCGTGCCAACACTGACCACCCTGAACCACTGTACAATCTTGCTCAGGCACTTCTCCTCAGCGGACGTGAAGAGAAGGCTCTCGGCCTTGTTGGAATGGCTTCAGATACGGAGAAATCCAAATCCCACTTTGTTAACCTACACGCAGCCATTTTGGCCCAGATGGGACAGTATGGGGAAGCAAAAACTATGCTTGCATCGATACAAGGAGAACCTCTGGTTTCGCAAAATCTTCTCAAGTTGCCATCATTATGACCCATTTCGGGGTTCTATGGTACGATATGAAGCCAACTTAACATCCGATTTCTTCATATACGTGAGGTAGGTCGGAAGGTTGCTTAGCACCTCGGCAACTGCTGTCGGGGGAAGGGCTGAGGAGAATCATCCCTCGGGGAGGTGGTTTTCTGTGGAAGCCGAATTGGCATGTTTAGATACCGAAGGGTTACTCGCATGGTGTGGAATACATACATGTGATGCTACAACCCAACTGGGGGATCGCTCGGCTCGAGTGCCGATGAAGGTCGTGACAAGCTGCGATAAGCTGCGGGGAGACGCAAGAATGTCTTGGATCCGCAGATGGCTGAATGGGACTTCCTGTTTCTTCGGAAACAATCGCGATGCGATAGGGAACCCCCCGAATTGAAGCATCTTAGTAGGGGGAGGAAATGAAATCAACAGAGATTCCGTGAGTAGTGGCGAATGAAAACGGAATAGGACAAGCCGAATCCCGACTCGAAAGTGAGGGAGATGTGGTTTGCAGTCTTTTGTCTAAGTCAGAGAAGGTGAAGTTGCCTGGAACGGCACAGCCAAAGAGGGTGAAAGTCCCGTAACCATACCTGATATGACCACGTGACTGTAAAAGAGTAGCGTGCGCTGGAAATCGCGCGTGAATATGGGAGGCAGAAACTTCCAATCCTAAATACAACTCGAGACCGATAGTTTACAAGTAACGTGAGTGAAAGCTGAAAAGTATCCTTGGCGGGATGTGAAAAGAACGTGAAACCAGTTGGGTACAGGCTGACAAGGCGTGAAAGCGATGATATGAGCAGCGTCTTGTCGTGCGTTTAGAAAAATGCCCCAGGGAGTTTTGATCATTGGCGAGGTTAAGCGGTTGATCCGCGTAGCCGAAGGGAAACCGACAAGTCCGCAGCAGTTTACTGTGAGGGACGAAGTGTGCTCGCTTGGAGTCAATGGTGGAAGACCTGAAGCCCGTCGATCTATGCCTGGCCAGATTGAAGCCCGATGAAAGTTGGGTGGAGGATCGCACCGTTGCTGATCTG
>CALDQY010000018.1 GCA_937911445.1 uncultured Rhodobiaceae bacterium
AAGAACGGTCAGAAGGCTGGCAAGGACCCATGGGGCGGTTGGTCGCTCGAGTGGTCCACCACTTCGCCACCACCTACTCCTTCCTTCCACGTCATTCCTACACAGCGTGACATGAACGAAATCTACGGCCACCATGCTGAAGACTCGATGAAAGAGAAGTTATGGAAAGGGAAGAAGAAAGGTGATGCTGCTAAGAAATCCACTGTGGTGAGTGCTGTACTCACCTCTGGGGAGGAGATCTGATGGGCGGAGGAGGCGGCAGCGATGTCAAGAACGCTGTCTGGATGCGTGCCCTCGTCATGGCAGGTATGATTCTCGGTTTTGCCGTCGTCTCCTACATCGGCCTCGGTGTTGTTGTTGCTGATGTGAAACATCACACCTGGGAAGATGAGGAAGCTGAATACGATAAGGCCAAGAAAGCGTACAACAGCGCTATCGAGGACGGAACAATTCAGAGCGATGACAAAAATTCACCTGAATTCACCGCATATGCTACCGCCTACAACGATAAGACGGATGCGCATCTGTCCTATCTCACCTATCGAGTCGCTGGCCTTGCCATTCTCTTTGTCGGAATCATATTCACAGCCTTCTTAGTCATCAGTGGAATCATGAATTCTTCTCGGCCTGATGAGCATCACGATGAACATCATGGTCATGATGATCATGAACACCATGGTTCAGCCTCACCGATTATTTTCTCCCTCGGATGTTTACTTTTCCTCCTCGGATTCCCAGAATTCGCTGACGGACTCCACGGCCTCATGATGGGAAGCACAAAGGGAACTATCGGCGATCTCTCCGTTTCAATGATCGGTTTGGTTGTCGTCACCGTCGGTATTGCCAACTGGTGGAGGGAAGACCTGCCATTCAACGGCTATGGAGAACAACTTGCAACCTCGGATCCTTTTGCTGGACAACACATTCGTAAAGCAGGTATCTGGGTCTTCTTGATGTCTGAAGTGATGGTCTTCGCTACGTTCTTCTCTTCCTACCTCCGTATGCGAACAGAGTGGTGCACAAAGTGGGCCCTCGACGATGGCAAGTGCTCCCTCGAAGGAGGAGAGAGCGTCGTCCTAACCGCTTCGGATTACCTTCGGCCAAGTGGAGCAAAACTCGACAAGTTCGGAGAATCTGTAGGTGATTTCTGGACCATGCTTCCTGGAGCGGTCAACACTTTCGCCTTGATCATCTCCTCGTACACCATTGTCTTGGCACTCAAGGTTGCTAAGTCTCATGATTACAAAGTACCCAGTGGCCCTCTCGGCAAGTTGATGCCAACCAAGAAGGCAGCCATCCGCAACTACCTCATCATTACCCTCGCTTTGGGTACAATGTTCATTGTTCTCAAGTTGGTTGAGTGGAGCCACCTCATCGCAGAAGGCTTCACCGTCGGAACCGAACAAGGCTCAATCTTCTATGTGGCAACCGGTGCACACGGTGTTCACGTCTTTGCAGGATTGTTGGTCATGCTCTACATGATCTTCAAAGCAGACACGGTTGAGTGGGACGAGGAGAACGCACAGGGAATCGAATACTTCGGTCTCTACTGGCATTTTGTCGATTTGGCATGGGTTGTTATCTTCCCTGCATTCTATTTGTATTGAGGTGAAATTATGGGCGAACACAAGTTGATTATGGGCAAGGACATTTACTTCTGGAACTTTGTTGTACTGATGATTTTCACCTTCTTCGAGGTTGGTGCTGTCTTCTTTGAAGATTGGTTCACACTTACAACCATATGGGGAATTCTCATCGTCGTTGGTATTGTCAAAGGATTCGGAATTGGAGCATACTTCATGCACCTTTGGGACGATCCTCGAATCTACCTTCGAGTGGCACTCTTCCCAACACTCTTCGTCTTGCTGATGCTTTGGGGAATTGGCCTATCCAACCCTGAAGGCGTTACCGGACTTCCAGGATGGTGCACACCAAACTGGGATTCATTAGTGACGGAGCGTTGAGGCATACTAATGCGAACCATTTCCGTCTTTGTTGTCGGATTGCTACTGTCTGTTGTTCTTGGCGGAGCACCCGTTTCTGCCTACAACGGTATTGAATTGTCCTATGCAAGTGTTGGAAACTTCACACTAGTCGATCAAAACAACTCTGAATACAAGTTGTCCGATGCAACAGAAGAAATTGTTGTTGTATCCTTCTTCTTCACTCGCTGTCCTGATGTATGCCCTGTAATTACACAGAATCTGAAATTAGTTCATGATACACTTCCAGAAGAACTCGAAGACAATGTGGGCTTCGTTGCCATCACCCTCGATCCAAAGTACGACACACCTGAAGTTCTGGCTGAATACATGGCTCGACACGGTGTTGATTGGCCTCATCTCACAGGTCCAACCGAGGATGTGAAGGACGTTTGGTCACGCTTTGCAATCTTTGCTGAAGAATACGTCACCGATGCACACGATGATAATGTCAGCGATATGGAAGGTCAAGTTCATGATTCGAGCGTGGTCTACGTTCGACCGGATGGTACTGCCGAGGAACTGATGTATCTTCCAACGGGTATGACCTTGACCTCCGCAGCAGCAGCTGAAGCTGGTTGGTCGCTCAACACATCCGACACACAGTATGGTACGATGATCAACGGTATCGAAGGCTATGATTCACCACCTGACTGGAGTTGGTGGTGGAGCCTCAAATTGTTCGATGAGGCAACACAGCGCTGGGAAGATTCGCCTGTTGGTGTTGATTCAGTCAACGCCCTCGAAGAAACGCACCTTGCATGGTATGCAACCAACGCTAACATCAGTCTCCTCGAACCACCGATGGGCGATATGCCGAGCGTTCAAGTTGTCTTCCCAGACAATACAACCGCAACAACAAGCGTTTCGACATTTACCGGATATCACCTTACACAAGGTTCGTTTGATGGAGCTGAAATCGATGTTGACATTCAGGATAGTCAGTTTGGCCACTTCCTAAACAGCATCGACAATGTTTCCGCTCCAGCCGACTGGAGTTGGTATTGGGAGCTTCACACATGGAACGACACCACAGCTCAGTGGGAAGACTCCATGGTGGGCATGGATGGAATCGATGAACCAATGGCCATCGCTTGGGCTTCCAATAACACGAGCAACGATGCTATTCCACTCCCAGGTTTTGCTGTCGTTGAAGACAGTGAGTGCAATGGACATGGATGGATTATGGGATCGGGTAGTCGAGCGCACTGCATGTGCGACGCTGGCTACGAATGGGCCGAGGACGATATGCTCACGTGCATTCCTGTTGAATCCGAACCTGAGTACACCGTCGGCCATTTTGCTTACACCTACATCCTCGATGAGGACAAGAAGCCTCGTGTTCGATACGTTGACGATTCATGGCTCGCTTCTGATTTCGTTGAGGATGTTGTCGAACTCGCAGAGCGAGAAGGAATCATCTCAAATGAATCGGAAGGCATCCCTGCAGTTGGACTCCTTGTCTCCGTCGCAGTGGTCTCAATGGCTGCCATTTCCCTGCGCTCAAAATCTGAGTAATCAAGGGAAAAGAGTTTGATAGAGGTCGTTGTCGCCAAAGCACTGCGGAGGTCGCATAGCCAGGTATTGCGCCGGATTTGAAATCCGGTGTCTTATGACTCGGGGGTTCAAATCCCTCTCTCCGCGCCATCCATTTCAAGAGAAGCATTCACAAACTCTAGGACCTCTCAACGGGATATGGGCCGAGTGTTGCTGGGTATTCTTCTTGCATCCACCATTCTCCTTGCAGGTTGTCTTGCACCGGTTGCGCCAGATTGGGGCGACGACATTTCCGTTGAGCGAAGCGGTGATGGTACATTCACCTTCACGTCCTCAATGTCCGGTCAAACGATAAATTCAGAATACGATGAACGCGGCTGTACGGATGGAACTGTGAACGCCGATCAAACTGGAACCATCAAATTCGAGGGATATATGAGTGCGAGTCAAATCTACGAATCGCACAATGGAGAACTGTTGAATGAGGATGTTGCCTTTGCAACTGCAGCAGCTATTGCCCTTCATTCCATGTCGTTTGCAGATGCGAAGAACCTCCAATCGGGTCAAGGTGAACGTGTCGAAGTCAAGGATTGGAGCGACCCTGTCGGTCCAAAGACGGGAGCAGGTACTGCTAACTTAGAAAAAATCGATAGTGAATCCGACACGGAATGGTTCGTCTTGGGACTGATTCCTGCCTCTGAAAACATCAACGATGGTGTTGCAGCCCTCGGAAAGTACCACCAACCAGTCCGTATCACTGGATATCTCGTTGAGAGTCAAAACGGCGGCTCACCCGTAGGAGGGATATGGAGCGGTCCGAACGACGTCAAAGTATCAACGGATTGTGTTGCAGAAACTGGAACCCAAAACATTGCCCAGGTCTATGTCCTTGTCACAAAGATCGAACTCGCTGACAATGTCGTCAGCCTCGACGGTGAACATGAGGATGAGTACACCTTTGGTAGCGTACCGTTCCTTGGTCGAGCCGGGTTCATTCTGTTCCTCCTCGTTGTTGGTGCAGGTGGTGCAGTTGGCTCCTACATGTATTCCTCGCTTCGACTGAGAATGAGTGCTCGAAGCGTTGCCCTTACCCTCCTTGGAAAGGAAGGTGTAGAGAAGGCTGCTCAAGTTCGTAAGGACGTAGCGAAGGCAAAGAAAGAAGGATCGTACGATGAACCTGCCAAGCCAAGGACAGAATCAAAGCCCAAACCCGCTCCAAAGAAATCAAAGAAGAACCAAGACGATGGTTTTGGTTCCTTCTCAATCGATAGTGCACTTGGTAGCGCCAGTTCCTCATCTTCACGTTCAGAATTCGGTTCTGGCAGTTCTGTCGTCGCTTCCGATGATGCCAAGCGCGTCGAGAAGCAAATCGAAGAGATTGAACCGTTCGTTCCACCAACCTCAACCTTCGGTGGAAGTGCTCCAGTCTCGAGTTCAGTTTCCTCCGCACCGACCTCAGTACCATCCTCCAATGCTCGATCATCAAGGCCAGCGAAATCCTCTGAACCTGCTGAGAAACCAAAGATTCGACGACGTAGAGCTGTCCGAAAGAAGGCTGAGCCCGAACCTGAGCCTGAAGCAGAACCAGAACCTCAGCAACAGAAGGAGTTCTGGAACGATGAAGAGGAAGAATTCTCGGACTTCAGTTTCTAAGCCCAAGAGACGTCCTTTGCGCCTCTGAAAATGATTTGATCCTGATACCATTCCAACGTTGCTGGTAGTTGCAACAACGGTTCACCATCGGCTTGGATGAACGTTGGATGCCCAACTGGAACATCCGAAGGTTTCCCATCGTTGTCAACTGGCCGAAGCGTGACACGATTGACATCGATTTGTTCAATACCCCACTTTCCAACGTGCTTTCCTTTCTTGACCGGGCCCATGAGTGAGAGCATTTGCAAGCGGCTCAACCGATAGGCGAGAACAATACAGCCATCCTTACGGGTTGGGTACATGTTGGGAACAACGCGATAGCCTCCGCCGAAGGTCTCCCCTGTTGTTACCGTCATCATGGTCAAATCGTGGATTATTGGGTCACCATCGTCCAACGTCATCTCGACCTTTCTACGTGGCCAAAACGGAATGGTTGTAACGCCAAGATAGGTGTACTTCTTTGGACCCTTGATCCACTTTGCTCGACGGAGTTTCGCTCGACTGATGGCCGAGGTAATACCAGCATCGGACTCAAGGAACACCCATCGAACGGTTCGACCATCGTGCTTTGCATCACCATCCCAAGCGTTCGAAGGGGGACTCGGATAACCATCGAGCGTGGGTGCTGCAACACCTTCGAGTCGCCAAGCTCCACAGCTTCGATCCACACCATCCACGAGAATGTCGAGTGCAGCATCGAGATTATTGCGCGGAATTCCGTGGGTTATGCAACAATCGTTTCCTGAACCAAAGGGAATCTGTCCAAGCGGGATGTTCGAGCCTCGAAGGCCTGAGGCAACTTCGTGAACAATGCCATCGCCACCAACGGCAACAACAAGCGACGATTCTTCCCCATTCGCTTCGATCTCTGTACGAATCTGATGCGAAAGTTCAGCACCATGCCCGATTCGCTCTGTCATGTGTTCAACGACAACAAATCCACGCTCAATCAATCGTTTTTTGATGCCTGGCCAAGCCTTACCGCAGCGAAAGTCCCGACTTGCTGGATTGATGATAAAATGCGCCTTGACCATACGGTTTGCTGATTCTTGCACGGTTTCAATGTATCCATGGATGAACGAACAGACTCATCAACTCGATACCTTTCGGAATCGATGAGGACCCCCTATGTGGACTGAGGAAGACGAGGCTTTCATGCAACGCGCTCTCGACGTTGCTGAACGTGGTCGTGGCCGAGTGGCTCCCAATCCATTGGTCGGTTGTGTTCTCGTCAAGGACGGTGAAGTCATTGCAGAAGGATGGCACGACCACCTTGGAGGCTTGCATGCTGAGCAGATGGCCATCCACGATGCTGAATCGAAAGGAAAGTCACCGAA
>CALDQY010000019.1 GCA_937911445.1 uncultured Rhodobiaceae bacterium
CCGCTGGGACAAGCATGGTCAAGGACATTGTCTCAGGAACCTCTTCGTCAAGCCCAAGCAGCTTCTTTGTCTTCAACGATGAGGTTCACTTTTCTTCACGATATACCAGCAGTGGTGTTGAGATTTGGAAAACCAACGGTACGTCCAGCGGAACCGTGAAAGCCACAAACTCGGGTTGTTATGTTAGCAACTGTAACTTCCACAGCGTAATTGAGTACAATGGTTCCTTTTACGGGGGCGGGCACTGGAACAACAACGGACGAGAGGTACTGATGTACAACAGTTCGGGTCTAAGCCTTCTTGTCGATCTTTCACCCGGTCAGCGATTCAATATTCCGAGAATGACCAACCCGAGCGCCTTCGTGGTTCACGACGGCTGGCTTTGGTTCCTGACCAATGGTAATCCACAGAATGGAAATGGCAACTGTTTGTACCGAAGCAACGGAACTGCCGCTGGAACGACGCCGTTTGTCTGCGACACAGGAACGTATGGTCTCGAATTGTTCAACGATGAATTGTACTTCTCTCGTTCTGCGAACTACAAGGGATACGAGTTGTGGAAGACGGACGGAACGACATCGGGAACCGTCATGGTGAAAGACATTTACACAGGCACGAATTCTGGACTTTGGTCTGCTACTGTGTTCACATCGACCGAGGATTACCTTTACTTCTCTGCGAAGACAGGAACGGCGAACATTGACAACGGTATTTGGCGAACCGATGGAACGACCGCTGGCACGCAGTTGGTCAAATCTGGCTTTGCTGCCTCAACCATCAATGTCGTGATAGGTGACGTGTTGTATGTGCGTGGCACGCAATACTTCAGCAATTCCGACAGCATTCAGGGTCTCTGGAGCACCGACGGTACGACCAACGGCACGACGTTGTACACGAACTACGACGGGCAATACCCCAACCCTATTGTTGGCGATATCCACAACATTAACGGAAGCCTGTACATCCGCTACAACAACGGCACAGTGTATACCTACGGCCAGATGAACAACGCAGCAGGAGCCATCATCGGTCAACCATCCACCTGGTCGATCTCACCATCCCTCCCCGCAGGCCTGAACTTTGGAACCAACAACGGTACGATTTGGGGAACGCCAACGGCCTTGAGCACCACCACGTGGTACAACATCACGGCGACGAACGCCAATGGTAGTTCAACCACGAGCATCAACATCACCATCAACGACCAGTTGCCGACGCTTTCCTACACACCGGAAAACCTCACGCTCACGAAGGGCCAATCCAGCACGGATTTGCCGTTGAATGCGACGTTGACTGGCTCGGGCACGATCACTTCATGGGAGATTGATGCCACACTACCTGCAGGTCTCAATTTCGGTACGAGCAATGGTACGATTTGGGGTATCCCAACAGCCTTGCAGACAACGACCACCACATACACCATTTGGGCCAACAACAGTGGTGGATCAGTTCTTGCGACGATCAACATCACCATCAATGATGAAGCTCCTGGTCCGTTCGAATACATTCCAGAGAACAACACGTGGACCAACAATTCCTACGTGAACATCGGACCGTCGTTCATCAACATCACCACAGGCAACGGTTCCTCCTGGCAGGTCATCCAACTTGATCCAAGCAAGTTAGCGGTCTTCGTCGGTGATGTCGTCTACATCAACGGCCCA
>CALDQY010000020.1 GCA_937911445.1 uncultured Rhodobiaceae bacterium
TTTCATCAAATCGCCCTTTTCATGATTGTCTCGGACGAAGGATGCAATGTCTTCTGAATTTGGGGTTCCGTTGATGTCATGGCTAGAGTAGACGATTTTGCAACCCTTTTCTTTCGCAGCAGCGAGCAAGCCATTGAGTGTATCTTCTTCAATCGAGGATTCGAGATCAATCCATGTGACGCCTGATGCAATCGCATGCTCAAGGATTGCAATTCGTTCGTCCTCAGTACCTGGGAAAAATCCGCCTTCACGTGGTGGTCGGACTGTGAATATGACTGGGACTGCAATGGAATCTTTGAGTTTCTGAATGGTCTCTTCAGGATTGACGGACGAAGCGTCGGAAATGGGCCACTCCGCTTCAGGAGGCATGACACTCTTCGGCTCACCCTCTTCTTGCTCAACCATGACTGGTTCGGGCTTTGTGAGGTACAATCGGTCGAATCGAACTTCGACAAGGTCTGCACCAGCTGTTGATGCACGAGCCGCCTCATCGACCATGTCATCAACGCTGGTTGAGTCGAGTGCTACACAAATGGTCGGTTCAGGCATGAACCAACCGACCTTCGTCTTCTTCTTAACGCTCACGGATGGTGGACGATGGAATTGAACATCTAAATTACAGATTTTGGGAGGGTGTTTGGAGTGTAAAAAACGCTTTACGGAAGACTGCTAAAGGGGTATCTTTACATACCCTCGTCGGGCATGTTTAACAGTTAGAAGGAAGGCGTAAGCGACTCGACGCAAATCGGCCGACAGCGACGGAATTTTGACTGGATTTGATGAACTTATGGCAGAAGATTATGATGCAGGAAGCATTCAGGTTCTCGAAGGACTTGAAGCTGTTCGAAAAAGGCCTGGGATGTACCTTGGCGACCCTCACGATGGCTCTGCTTTGCATCACTGTATTTGGGAAGTAGTCGACAACTCCGTTGATGAGCATCTCGCTGGTCATACAAAACAAATTGACATCGTATTGAACAACGATCATTCACTTTCCGTCCGGGATTATGGACGAGGTATTCCAGTCGGTATCCACGACGAATATGGCATTTCAGCAGCGGAAGTCATCATGACAAAGTTACACGCAGGTGGAAAGTTCGACAACAGTTCCTACAAGGTATCCGGAGGTCTACACGGCGTTGGTGTTTCTGCTGTAAACGCCGTATCTGAATGGATGGAGATGACCATTCACCGCGACGGCATTGTTTACTTTCAAAGGTATGAAGCAGGTGTTCCAGTTGATGATTTGGCAGAGATTGGTACGTGCAGCGACACCGGGACACACATCGCATTCAAGCCGGATTTGACAATCTTCACCAATGTGACAGAATTCAATCTTGAAGAAATCGAAACCCGTGTGAGCGAAACGGCCTTCCTCAATGCAGGTCTCAAAATCACAATCCACGACAACCGGGGAGATGAACCTCATTATGCCGAGCACCTTTACGAAGGCGGTCTTGCTGAATATGTTGGTCAACTCAACGAACGAAGGGAAGTCTTGCATGCCGACGTCATCACTATCTCAGGAGACAAAGAGATCGAAAAAGGCCCTGTAGAGGTCGAAGTTGCACTGCAATGGTCGGACGCATTCAGCGAATCCATTCGTTGTTACACCAACATCATTCGAAACAAAGACGGTGGAACACACATGTCTGGTCTACGGACTGCACTGACAAGCTCCGTCAACGCCTATGCCAAAAAGAAGAACCTTCTGAAAGGCGATTCACTTTCTGGAGACGATGTTCGCGAAGGGCTCGCAGCAATCGTTAGTGTGAAGCACCCTGACCCCTCGTTCTCTTCACAAACGAAAGACAAACTTGTGAGCAGCGAGGTCACAGGTATTGTTCAAACCATTGTCTATGACAAGCTCGGAGAATTCTTCGAGGAGAATCCTGCTGTTGCAAAACAGATTGTAGAAAAGGCACTTCTCGCCTCAAAAGCACGAGAAGCTGCCCGAAAAGCACGAGATTTAACACGTAGAAAAGGCGTTCTCGAAGGCGGAGGTCTGCCTGGAAAACTTGCCGATTGCCAATCGAGAGATCCCAGTGAATGCGAAGTCTACCTTGTGGAAGGTGACTCTGCAGGTGGTTCAGCGAAAACTGGACGAGATCGACGCATACAAGCCATCCTACCGCTACGTGGAAAGATTCTGAATGTTGAGCGCCAAAAGCACAACGCTGCAAAGGTGTTCCAAAACCAGGAAATTCAAACGATGATACGTGCTCTTGGGGCAGGTGTAGGAAACAACAGCGAGGATGAAGGCAGTTTCGACCCCGAGAAATTGCGATACAGCAAAATCATAATCATGACGGACGCTGACGTTGATGGCGCTCACATTCGTACGTTGATGTTGACCTTCCTGTGGCGTTTCATGCGCCCAGCGATTGAACAGGGGCACGTCTACATCGCACAACCTCCTTTGTTCCAACTCTCGAAGGGTAGGGTGAGCAAATACGCCTTTACAGATGAAGAGCGAGATACCATACTCGACGAACTTCGAGGCGACAACCCGAACGCGAAGATTGGTGTTCAGCGCTACAAGGGTCTTGGTGAGATGAATCCAGAACAACTGTGGGAGACAACCATGAATCCTGAAACGAGGACGATGCTCAAGGTGACTGTCAAAGATGCAGAAGAAAGTGATCGTATGTTTGAGATTCTCATGGGCGAAGATGTCCCTGATCGTCGGGCGTTTATCGAGCGTCACGCAAAGGAGGTGACCAACCTTGACATCTGAAGAAGAAACAAACGAAAGTGGAGACGCTGTTGAAACTGGTACTGTGTTGAATCGCTCACTCAACGATGAAATGAAGACGTCGTACATCAATTACGCCATGTCGGTCATCATTGGTCGCGCTTTACCAGATGCCCGTGACGGGCTCAAACCCGTTCATCGACGTGTGCTCTACGGTATGCATGAAGGAGGACACACTGCGGACAAAAAGTTCAGCAAATCAGCACGTTCTGTTGGTGAAGTTATGGGTAAGTATCACCCTCACGGTGATCAATCAATTTACGATACAATGGTCAGAATGGCTCAGGAATTCTCGCTTCGATACCCACTGGTTGACGGGCAAGGGAATTTTGGTTCAATCGATGGCGACCCTCCTGCAGCTATGCGATACACAGAGAGTCGACTCGACCGAATCTCCAAGCACATGCTCGAAGATATCGAGAAGAAGACCGTTGACTTCCAGCCGAATTTCGATGACTCAGAGATGGAACCAACGGTTCTCCCTGCACGATTGCCAAATCTTCTGTTGAATGGTTCAGACGGTATTGCGGTTGGTATGGCCACGCGTATCCCTCCTCACAACCTGACAGAGGTTGCAGGCGCCATCAATCTCCACGTTCAACGCATTCTCGAAGAGGGTGAAGAAAACACAGGAAAGCCGCACGTCTCCATTGACGAGTACATGGAACACATCAAAGGACCAGACTTCCCAACGGGTGCAACCATCCACGGAATTGATGGAATCATCGATATGTACACCACCGGTAAGGGTCGATTCCACGTTCGCTCTAGGTGCGATGTGATCGATGATTCAAGCGGAAAGCGCATCATCGTACATGAAATCCCGTACCAAGTGAAGAAATCGGACATGCTCGTTCATATCGCAGATTTGGTTTCAAAAGGATCCGTTATCGGTATACGTGACATTCGTGACGAATCATCGAAAGAAGGGATTCGTGTCGTCATTGAAGTCAAGAACAATGCCGATCCTCACGCCGTCTTGAACCAATTGTTCAAGTCGAGCCGGCTGCAGGAATCGTACTCAGCCAACATGATGGGTATCCTCGATGGTCGCCCTGTTTTGTTGACCTTGCCGACCATGCTTCACACCTATGTCGAGCATCGAGAATCTGTCATCGAACGACGTGCAACGTTCGAATTGGAGAAGGCCGAAGCACGGGCCCATATTCTAGAGGGGCTCGTCAAAGCACAAGACCGGATCGATGATGTCATCGCAGTCGGTAAAGCCAGCAGAAGCCGAGAACAATTCGAAGCCGTCCTTCAAGGAACGGAAGTTATGCCTGGCATTGCGGCGTTTGACTTTACAGAGCCACAAGCCAAGGCCATCGCTGAGCGACGTCTGTATCAGTTGAGTAGACTCGATGTCGAAAAGGTGCAGAACGATTACGATGAATTGAAGATTAAAATCGCTGATTTGAAGGACATTATTGCTTCTCGAGTTCGTCGCCTGAACATCCTCACCGAAGAACTCGATGAAATGGTTGAACGGCATGGTGATGAGCGACGCTCAGAGATCAACAAGATGCCTCTTTCCATGGACCGAGAAGACCTGATTGAAGAGCGTGCGATTGCCATCACACTCACCGATGACAACTACATTCGACATGTGCCGGTTGAGACATTCAGAATCCAGAATCGAGGCGGAAAAGGTCTCAAGGGAGTTGCTACGAAAGATGAGGATTCTCCACAATCCATCATCACTTGTTTCAGTAAAGACAGATTGTTGATTTTCACCGATCTTGGTCGTGTATACGGTCTCAAGGCTTGGGAAATTCCGCAAGGAAGTCGACAAAGTCGAGGTACACACATCCGCAATCTGCTCGAAAACTTGCAGGATGAGGAGAACATCGTCAGTATCCTGCCAATTTCAAAGGAGCTTGTAGACGAGGTGACTGAAAAATGCTTGAAGATCAAACTTGAGGAGGGGGAAAAGCGACCTCCATCAGGGTATTTCCTGCTCTTTGCAACCAAGTTGGGCCTCATCAAGAAGACCGATTTGCATGAATATGTGCGTATCAATCGAAACGGTAAGTATGCGCTCCGATTCAAACTTGAGAACGATTCCTTGGTGAATGTCCAACAAAGCGTTGACAGCGACGATGTTGTGATGATTTCAACAACGGGATATGCCAGCCGTTTCAAGTGCGATGCTATCCGAACTTCCGGCCGTGTCTCTGGTGGTGTGTATGGCATCAAGGTCGCTGACCGAAAAGGGTCAGGTGGAGGATTTGTCGCAGGTATGCTCGCTATGAGCGAAGCAGATTCGCAAATCCTTACCATCTCCAAGTATGGAATGGCGAAGCGTAGCCGACTCGGAACGGCGGACCGTGTGCCCGATCTCGATCGAGATGGAAAAGAACGATTCGATGATGACGGCAATCTGAAAATGATGACCGACGGCTATCGCTCGACCAATCCTGGCGCAAAGGGTGTGCGAACCATGAAATTGGATGAAGAATTTTCAGACGAACTTGTGAGTGTTCGACGTATTCCAGATTTGAAAGACAATTTGTTCGTCTTGACCAAGAAAGGTATGATGATTCGCTTGGCCGTTGATCAAACAAAGGAAACCTCCGGAAAATCGACCAAGGGTACGCGCATCATGGAACTACGTTCGAAGGATAAGTCCTCGCATGATGATGAAATCATTTTCACAGCTCGCTTGCCTGCTGAATTGATCGAAGAAGACGAATTCGATGCCATGGATACCGACGGGGACGGTGTTGTCTCCCGAGAGGAATTTGAGGCTGCACAAGCCGCAAAATCCAATTCGGACCTCGAAGAAGAATGACACGGTCTTATCGACGAGTTCAAACATGATTCATGACTGGTAGGTTTGTGCGGGGGTTTTCCTCGTGGGTGAATTGTTATGGATGAGCGTTCATTGATTTACGATTGGAACACGATTGAATACGAGTTGAACCGGAATCCAAACAACCATCCGCACGGCGTTTGGTTCGATGATGAAACGTTGCGTGATGGCCTTCAGAGCCCATCTGCTCGTAATCCAACCATTGAACAGAAAATTGAGTTGCTCGATTATATGGAGAAACTCGGTATTCAGAAGGTCGATCTCGGACTTCCTGGTGCAGGACCGTTCCACGTCGAACACATCGACGCTATGTTGACGCACATAACGGAGAACGATTACCAAATTCGCCCTGGTGCTGCAGTACGAACACTGATGCAGGACATCGAACCTCTCGTCGAATTGCAAGAAAAGCACGGCATTCCAATCCAAGCCTCAGCGTTCCTTGGAACGAGCCCAATTCGCCAATATGCGGAAGGATGGACCATGGACAAACTCCTGTCAACCATGGAAACAGCGGTCTCTTTTGCTGTTGAAAACGATGTACCTGTCATGTTTGTTACAGAGGATACCACGCGCTCAAACCCTGAAGACATCAAGAAAATCTATCAGCGAGCCATGGAACTTGGCGTTCGTCGAATTTGTGTTTGCGATACTTGCGGCCACGTGACTCCAAACGGGGTCAAGAAATTGCTCAATTTCATCGATGAGGAAGTCATCAAGGACGGTGGATACGATCGTCGAGACATCGAAGTCAACTGGCACGGTCACCAAGACCGTGGTTTGGGTGTTGCCAACAACATCGCAGCAGTTGAAGCAGGTGCAGATGTCGTTCACGGAACCGCACTTGGTCTTGGTGAACGAGCAGGAAATGCACCTCTTGATCAGACACTCGTGAACCTCAAATTAATGGGTGCCATCGATAACGATCTTACCGTTCTTGGCGAATACATGCAAAAGGCACACGAATTTACCGAAGTTCCCCTTCCTCGCAACTATCCTGTCTTTGGACAAGATGCATTTGAGACCGGTACCGGTGTTCACGCTTCAGCCGTTATCAAGGCCATGAAAAAAGGTGACCACTGGCTTGCCGATCGTGTCTATTCAGGTGTTCCAGCAGGCGAATTTGGCCTCGAACAAGTCATTCGAATCGGTCACATGGCTGGACGGTCAAACATCATCTGGTGGCTTCAACAACGAAATTATGAGGTTACGGATGAACTCGTAGCCCATCTCTTCGACGTAGCAAAGTCACAGCGAAGATTGATGGACGATTCCGAAGTTGTTGCAGCCATTGATGCATTCAACAACCAATGAGTAATCTATTCTTCTTCAACATCGTTGGCCATCATCAAGGCAACAGGTCGAGTTCGTTCGTTCTCATCCAAAATTAATCGTGCAATGATGATGATTGGAGCGCCAATGATGGCCCCAGCAATCCCCCAAACTTGTGAAAATAGCATAACAGTCAACAACAAAACGAACGGTGAGATTCCAATCTTTGAACCAGAGAGATTCGGTTCAACAAACGATCCAAACACTTGCTGATTTCCAATCAGGAGGACAATCATCAATAGAGCCATTCCCGGATCCAGCAAGATAACTCCGATGATGACTGGAGGAATTGTAGCGAACAAGGCTCCTAGGATTGGAATGAAATCCAACAAAAAGCACAAAATTCCAAACAAAAACCATCCAGGGATGTTAAATCCATAGAGAATAATGGCCATGACGAGAGCTTGTCCTGCACTGCACGTCACCTTTGAGACGACATAAGCCTGAATCGATACCGTCGATTCGCTGACAATTTTCTTCGCTCTCTCGTACGAATTTGGAAACGCTGCTCCAAATCGTTGTGCGATTGTGTGCTCTTCCAAGACGATGAACAACAGGAAAATCAAAACGGTAATCATGGTTCCAAAGAATCCACTCAATGTGCCTAAGATCCCGAGTACGAACGCCTCGATGTTGCTTGGTGATGCAACACTGGCAAGAAGCTCAGCATCTGAAAAAATGACTTCAAGTCCGTAAAGATTCGAATCCGCTAAGTTCGCTCTCTTTTCTTCAAATGCCTCCGTAATTCTTGGGACTTCTTCGATGAAGTCTGAAAGATTCTCGTACAAAAACAACGATGTAAAGTAGACTGTAACGATAAACGTCAGAAGAACTGTACCGTACGATACAAATCGATTTCCAACCTTTTCGTAAATGAATTGTTCAGGTGGCTTAATCATAAAGAAAAGCAAGACTGCAATTGCTAATGGCATCAAAATGGATTGCAAATGGATCATTGAGAGATAGACGACCAACCCAACAATAGCCACGCTTGCAGCTGTAGTTCTTTTCGAGTCGATACCAACCTTGGACAATTCTTCCATGCTGCTTTTTTTGATGATGCCCATCTAAGGTTTGTCCCGAATGATTCCTCCATACCTCTTTTTGGGGAGTGATTTACGATTTGCAGATAGTGAATCAGAGGGAACCTCCCTCTGATGAGGTGCTCACCGATTCATCTCGTAGGATTTTAGATTAGTTGCTTGAACATCGCTGCAATCTCAGCGTTGGCCGTTCGGACGGATTTGGTCGCATCGGCGGCCATGAAGCCGTGGCCCTCGGTCGTGAATTCCTTGTACAGCGTTTTGACACCGTCCTCCACCAGTCGGTCTGCGTAAGCCTTGCCCTCGTCTCGCATCAAATCAAA
>CALDQY010000021.1 GCA_937911445.1 uncultured Rhodobiaceae bacterium
ATGTTCATGCCCGAGAACAATCCAATGAGACCGACTGCATGCGCTGTTAGAACATCAACATCGGATTCGACGAGATTCATCCAATGGTTTACAATCACCAACAATCCGAGAAGCATGGTCAGCAGTGCAACGATTGGCCGCATACCGTTGGGAATCATGCCTTTACTAACAAGACCTTGTTTATGATGTTATTCTTTTGCACAGACGGCGGAATCCTGACTTCGATGAAACGGCGACTTGATATATGAAAGCAAAGTCGCCAAAACGCTCGAATGAGGTTTGAACATGGGTAGAGGACTCTTTGCAGGTGCAAAAATGGCCAAGGACCGTCAAAAGTTTCGTTGGTCTGACCGACGATACAAGAAGCGCATGCTCAAATCTCGTGCGAAGCACGATCCGCTTGCTGGGTCAACCCAAGCCAAAGGCATCGTTGTCGAAAAAGTCGGTATCGAAGCCAAGCAACCCAACTCTGGAATCCGCAAGGCTGTCAAAATCTCACTCATCAAGAACGGTAACAAGCTGACCGCATTCGCTCCAGGCGATGGTGCAATCAACTTCATCGATGAACACGATGAAGTCATGGTCGAAGGTATCGGTGGACGCATGGGTCGTTCATACGGAGATATCCCTGGTGTCCGTTACAAGGTCATTCAAGTCAACGGCGTATCTCTCGACGAAATGGTTCGTGGACGCAAGGAGAAGCCAGTCCGCTGAGGTGTTCATGATGTCAGAAGAAGTAGTAGTCGACGACCGTCCTATCGCTGGTATCGGAACGCTTGTCTTTGGCAAATGGGATGCTGCTGAAGTTGTCTGCAACGACCCAGGCCTTGCACCATACGTCAACCTCACAACCGTTGGTGTACCGCACACTGGAGGCCGTCACGCCAACATGTGGTTTGGAAAGTCCAAACTTAGCGTCGTCGAGCGTTACATCAACAAACTCATGCGAACCGGAGCATACACCGGTAAGAAACAGTCTGCAATGAAGGCGTTCGAAAGCGCTCTTGACGTTCTCGCTGAGCGACGCAAGATGAATCCTCTGCAAATCTTTGTGGATGCGATCTGCAATGCAGCCCCTATGGAAGAAATCACTCGAATCAAATTCGGTGCTGTTTCGCAACCAAAGGCTGTTGACTCATCTCCATCTCGACGTCTCGATGTTGCCTTGAAGAACCTCGCAAAGGGCGCCCAACAAGGTACGCACAAATCCAAGCGAACCCTCCAACAATGCATCGTCAACGAGCTCAACAAGGCTTCCGAAGGTGATGCAACTTCCTTTGCTGTGGCAAAGAAAGAAGAAGTTGAGCGTATCGCTGCATCCGCTCGATGAAACCGCACACGGCGACGAATTTCGTCGAAGTTTTGCGACTCACTTAAGAACCCCATTCAAGTGGGCGAAATGAACCAGACAGGTGGACACCATGGGACGAAAAGAAGACAACATCAAAAAGGCAACAGAAGTTATGCACGTTCTTCCACAGATTCGAAATCTGTGCATTGCTGCGCACATTGATCACGGTAAGACGACACTCTCTGACAACTTGATTGCTGGAGCAGGTATGATGTCCAGCGATTTGGCTGGTGCTGCACGTGTTCTCGATTTCGACGAGCAAGAATCTGCTCGTGGAATTACCATTAACGCTGCATCCGCTTCAATGGTTCACGCTGTTGAAGGAACGGACTACCTCATCAACCTCATCGACACACCTGGCCACGTCGACTTCGGTGGAGACGTTACCCGTGCCATGCGTGCTGTTGACGGCTGTTTCATTCTCGCTTGTGCCGTTGAAGGACCAATGCCTCAAACTGAGACGGTTGTTCGACAAGCGCTCAAGGAGAAGGTCAAGCCTGTTCTTTTTATCAACAAGGTCGATCGACTCATCAACGAACTTCAGGTCACACCAGAAGACATGATGAGCCGATTCCAAGAGACCATCACCAAGGTCAACAAGCTGATCAAGCAATTCGCTCCTGATGAATTCAAGAAAGAATGGCAAGTCAGTGTCATGGACGGTACTGTTGCCTTCGGAAGTGCTTACCACAACTGGGGTATCACTATCCCTTACATGAAGAAGTCCGGCGTTACCATGACCGACATCTTCCAGTACTGTAACGACGAGAAGCAAAAGGAACTTGCACAAGCTGCACCAGTTCACGAAGTTCTTCTTGACATGGCAGTTACCAAACTTCCAAGCCCAGTCGAGGCACAACCATACCGTATTCCGAATATTTGGACTGGTGACCTCGATTCTTCAATTGGAAAGGCAATGATGGCATGTGACCCAGAAGCAGAACTTGCTATGATGATCACAAAGATTTGGATGGACCCACACGCTGGTGAAGTTGCTGTCGGCCGAATTTACTCCGGTGCAATCTCACAAGGTGAATCCGTCTTCGCCATCGGAGCTGCAAAGCCAGAACGTGTTCAGCAAGTCAGCATGATGGTTGGTGGTGATCGAATCACTGTACCAAAGGTCGTTGCTGGTAACATTGCTGCAATCACAGGTATTCGAAGCGCTGCCGCTGGTGTAACGCTCTCTCGTGACAAGGACTTCACTCCGTTCGAAGCCATTCGTCACTACTCTGACCCTGTTGTTACCGTCGCCGTCGAGCCAAAGAGCATGAAGGACCTTCCAAAGTTCATTGATGCATTGCGCTCACTCGCAAAGTCTGACGCATCTCTACAAGTCACAACCAACCAGGAAACTGGTGAAGCATTGCTTGCTGGTATGGGAGAACTTCACCTTGAGATTACCGTCTACCGAATTGAGGAAGAACAGAACATCAAGGTCAGTGTCAGCCCACCAATCGTTGTTTACCGTGAAGGTGTTCAAGGAAGTAACCGTGGCAACGCTTTCGAAGGTAAGTCGCCAAACCGACACAACCGTTTCTTCTTCGAGATTGAAGCACTTCCTGGTGAAGTTGTTAACGCTCTGCGAAACGGTGACCTTGGTGACGGACCTGTTCGAAGCAGTGATGCCAAAGAAACTGGAAACAAATTCGGCGAACTCGGCATGGACAAGGACCTGATGCGCAAGATCTACGCCATCAACGGTACCAACGTTCTCGTCAACGATACCAAGGGTATCCAAGGTCTACACGAAACCCGTGAGTTGATCATCGAAGCATTCAACGAAGTCTGTAAGAAAGGACCAATCGCTGATGAGCCTGTTCAAGGCATGTTTGTTCGATTGACAGATGCAAAGTTGCACGAGGACGCTATCCACCGTGGACCTGCACAGACCATCCCTGCTGTTCGAAACGGAATCAAGGGTGCAATGATGCGAGCCAAGACCGTACTTCTCGAGCCAATGCAGAAGGCGTTCGTCTCTGTTCCAAACGACTGGCTTGGTCAAGTCACACGTGAAGTCACCAACCGACGAGGAATCATCGAAGACATGCCAAGCGAAGGCGATGTGACAACCGTTGTTGGTGTTCTGCCAATTGCTGAAACATTTGGATTCTCCAACGACATCCGTGCTGCTTCGCAAGGACGAGCTGTCTGGAACACTGAGAACCTCGGATTTGAGATGCTACCGCCTCAACTCTTCGACAAGGTCGTTGGTGAAATCCGAACCCGTAAGGGATTGAAGCCAGAGCCAAACCCAGAATCCTACTATGCTGATTGAGCATGGGTTCAGGATCCATTGCAGGTCTGTTTTCTACGACCGTTGGGGGCGTGCCCAAACCGCGTGTTGACGCTCTTGACGTGACAACAAACGGGATTCGCCATGAGATTATTCGTGACAAGAAGCATCATGGTGGAACAGAAAAGGCCGTCTGCCTAATGTCTGTAGAAACAGTGGAACACTTACAATCGCTTGGCCATCCAATCCACGGAGGCTCGACTGGAGAAAATATTCTCATGGATGTTCCACAAGCATCGCTCGGTGTTGGTGTTCAACTAACGTTCAATCAAGTTAAACTTGAAATCACGATGGCGGCACCGCCATGCAAAACAATTGCTGACTCCTTTAGCGGTGGTGATTTCAACCAATTATCGAATAAGAAATATCCTGGACAAACCCGCTGGTATGCTCGCGTCCTTAAGGAGGGGTTCATCTACGAGGAAGAGCAAGTAAGCATCAACTCAAACGCTTGAGTTGAAGGTCCGTTAATTCGCGAAGAGCGAGCATTGCAGGGCCATCTGGTAATTGATCAAGACAAGCATGAGCGTGCTGATGATATTCGTTCGCTCTTTCACGAGCATAAGCGATTGAACCGAGTTCATCCAATGCTGCTATACCATCTTGAACCATTGATTCCGTAGCATCCTCACACTTGCCGAGAACGGCTAATAAGCGGGACTTGGCTTCTGATTCAGGCATTGAAAGAGCATGAATGACCATGAGTGTCTGTTTTCCTTGGGCGACATCAGATCCTGTTGGTTTTCCAAGCGTTGCTGAATCGGAGAGGACATCAATGAGATCGTCCATGAGTTGGAAGCATAGACCAACCGAACGACCCCATTCAGCAAGACATTCAATCACTTCATCATCGGCGCCTGCAACACGTGCTCCTAGCTCAGCACAGATTTGGAACATCACAGCGGTTTTTCCTTCGATCATCTCGATGTATTCATCTTCAGTGACTCGTTCACGCGTCTCAAATTCAATGTCCAATTGCTGCCCTTCTGATACACGTCGAACCATCCAGGCGATTCTGTTGACAAGGGATGGTATGTCATGCAACTCGATGTTTGCAGACATTACCAATCGTTCGAATGCAATCGCAAGCATCGCATCACCTGCATTGATCGCTGTTGGCATATCATACTCAATGTGTACAGCATTACGACCTCGACGAATTTCATCATCGTCCATGATGTCATCATGGACCAGCGTAAAGTTGTGAATCGTTTCAATAGCAGCACCAATATCGAGAAGACCAGAATGCGTGTCACCCACAGCACGGCCAACAAGCCATGGGAGCGTTGCTCTCATTCGTTTTCCTCCACCAAGAATCAGGTGCATCATAGCTGCGGCTAGGCGTTCGTGGCGAGAGGCCGTCAGACTCTCAACGATTCGTTGTTCAATAAACGGCTTGACTTCGTTGATGCTGGTGAGGAGGTTTGCACCTTCTGCATTCGGAAGCATATGTGTGACATCGCCCATGTCGTGAATCAGTCCATCTTGAAGCGCTTCACATGCCGCTTTATCGCCGATGGCTTTCCACCAGTCTTCGTTCATCAAGCGTGCAGCGATGCAACGGAACCATGGAGCAATGACATCATCGCTGTCCTGACCAACAAGCATTTCATCCAATTCTTCTGCACTTACCCACTTTACAGCAGATACCTCATTCGGATTAGGGTCCAACTCAACATCGGCTTGAATCATCAAGATGTGATCTATTTCACGTTCAATCCAATCAGCGTTCATTCGTGCCGAATAGCGCATCTTGGTGATGAAATGAAAGTCGTTAATGCTGATGGAATCGGGTGAGATACCTAATTCTTGGTCGAGTTTCCGAATGGCAGCTACCTTGACACCGAGCGCATTGTTCTCATCCATCTCCTCTGCGCTCGCAAGTGGGTGGGAACAACATGAATTTGCCCAAACGCTCGGGAAGGTAATCTTGTCATGGGCTCGTTGTTGAAGAAGCAACTTTCCATCGGAATTGAACAACAAGACGCTGAATGCTCGATGGAGTGAGCCAGATTGATAATGGCTGTCAGCTTTGCTGATTGGACCAACGACAACATCGTTTTCATCGACTTGGAGAACAGCTTCTGCCATCATGCTTGCCTGAGTTGAATCGGAGGACTGAGCAGCCATCAATTCCGAAACATCAGTGTCGATGTCCGCCTCAGGAACCTCTCCGTTTGCATAGTTCGACATAGTAGCCCAAGTGTGTCTTTGTGGAGACGCTACATAGACAGTTCGCTTGGTATCTCAGCAAATGAATACGAGCAATCAGGGCAAAATTGTCGTTCCTCTCCACGCTTCACCAGTAAGAAGAGATAGGATTCGTGAAGGATGCTCCCCATTGAGAAGATGGACAGATACACCGGATTGTGCAACAAGATGACCGCGATTGATCTTCAGGCCAATACCGCCAGTCACATCAATATCGGATTGATGAAGGCCTTCGTAATCAACCTCAGGCGACCATTCTTCGATCAGGTCTCCATCTTGAGCGATGTGAGGGGGCACTCGTAGTAACCCGTCAACACCACCCATAGCGAAAATGAGTGATTCGATATCGGGAAGTTCCAGAGAAAGACGTGCGACGAGGTCATCACCGGATAAAATTCCAAAGCGAGCATCACCATCAACGTCAACAACATCACCAAAAGATACGTGAACAAGGTTCGAATTGTTGGCAGAGAATGCTTCAAGCGAACCATTGAAGTTCGGACCAAGGTTTCTAGCCCATGCATGAGGAGGGTGTGATTGGACGTTCAAATCGAATTTCTCCAATTCGGAAACGACAATAGAATTGAGGGCCAGCATATCGTTGCGAACCTGTTCAACAGCTTCAGTTTGAGATTGACATGCGTTATCTGCGACTTGGAGGCCATGTATGTGACCTTCATTGAGACGCCAACGTTTTGCTTTCAGATGACCAAACGACCCAGCTCCATGAATCACGATGACTTGGATACCATGTTGTGTAATGTCGTGAACAATAGAGCAAAGGTTGCGAATGATTTCGACGTTTGCTACGCATTCTTCGTCCTTTTTGGTGATGAGTGCACCTCCAAACTTGATGACAATACGCCTCACCATGACGCAGCCAAGAAATTGACCTTCATGAGTATGCCTACAAAACACAGGATTCAATAGGCTGCGTGATTTGACCAATACATGACCGATGAGGGCCCAAGCCTGGATTCTTTCCTCCGACATCTCCAGACTGAAGTTGAGGCTGCAGTAGAGATTTCTGACAAGGCTGAGCGAAATGACCGATTGTTGCAACTTGAATCATCGATTCAAGAGGCCATTATTTTTGCAAATCGATACAAAGAATTACAGAAACAAGGCGTTGATCCGCTGCTCCTTATCGATCCAAAGGTACAGCAAGAGCGTCCTGCTCCTCCTGCAACAAAGGGACAGTCCATTCTCCTTGGTTCATCGACATGCGAGACATGTGGAAAACTGCTCGAGAACGACTTGGATTTCTGCCCGGCATGTGGAGCAACGAAGTAATCACTCTTCTTCTTGTTCCCAACGAGCGACCGTATCGGCGATCATTGGATCATCATCACCAACGCGATACAAGTACTCAGGAGGTACTTCGTCGGTGAGGAAGACAGTCTTCCCTGCTCGGTAGATGGTGTGTCCATCAGCGATGGCACGAACGGTGTCGATTTCGATAATGGCAGGCCTGTCAATTCGAACGTGTCCTGCTTCCAAGGCGTTCACAATAGTCTTGGAGAGATGGATGTGGTTTCGAGTGCCTGAGGTAATTCCGAGCTGTACAATCGCATCCGCTTCAGTCGGCTCACACGGCCAGTAGAGTGCTTCTGGTATCTCATCGGTAGGCAAATCGAGTTCAATCTCTATCGAGTGGCCGTAGGTTGCTCGGATCATCTCTCCTTCAACTTGGTATCGACCTTTCTCATCAGCATTTGCGATGGCCTCAAAGTGCCATCCACGCAGCCAATGATAGTGACGTCGCTGACCGGAAATGGAATCAGCAAGTTC
>CALDQY010000022.1 GCA_937911445.1 uncultured Rhodobiaceae bacterium
ATCCGCCCATATCCATTTCGTCCTCGCCATCAGCACAGTCTTCGTCTCCGTCGTTGACCCAATCCATTGGGATGGTGGTGCCATCGTTACAGTAGAAGTCTCCATCGTCGCCCCAATCATCATCCCAATCGTCATCGTACATATCGTAAGAGAGGGAGAATGGAAGGGCAACGAGTGTTCCTGCATTGACGTCTGTGAAGAGCGAGTTGACGCGTTCTTCTGTGAGGACATACATCTTCATTGTGGTGCCATCCATATTCATTGAGAAATACTCGATTTCGCCTGCGTTGTTGAACGCTACGGACATGTCCGGCATCATTTCAGGGTCTTCATCGTCACCCATGTCGTCGTGTCCATCATGGTCACTACCGTGGTAAGGGTCGTCACCTTCATCGTGTTCCTCGTCGTAGTTGTCTATCGCTTCTATGAACGTTACGAGTTCGTCACTGTTGAGTTCGCCATTAGCGTCGATATCGGATTCATCAAAAATGATTTTCAATTCAGCCGCTTCTTCATCATCAACTTCTTCTCCAGAATCGTCAGCAGCCAGGAATTCTTCGAAGGAGATAGTGTTGCTGTCATCCATGTCGAACATGCAGAGAGCGTACTTTGGCGTGATGCTGTCGTCTTCCACAATGTCCATTGAAACATCGAAGATTTGGAGACCATCCACTGATTCAGCTGGAGTGAAAGTTCCTGAACATTCAACGAATGCAAAGAATTCCAGCATTGCCATTGGATCCATATCATCGCCATTGCTTGCAGTTTCCTCAGCCATTGCTGCGATGACTTCCGTGTGTGTGGTTGTTGTTGTCATCGAGTACGATTGAACAGCAGGCATATCGCCATACATCATCTCACACATCTCTTTCTCTTCTTCAGTTTCTTCGTCTGCACAAAGATCTCCTTGGGTCTCATAACCCATTTCGACGTACATCGTAGTCCCGATGTGAGTCATCGATGTTACAAATTTCATTGAAGAGGTGCCGTCAGCAATGCCGATAATTGAGGATGTGTGGTATCCATCTGGAGACCATGCCTCGGTCATCTCCATTGTGATGACAGCCTCGGAGTCTTCGTCTACTTCAAGAATGCCTTCATCCATTCCCATCATACTGGGGTCCATGTCATACATCATTGTAATTCCAAAGGATTCACTCTCATCAACGGTTATGAAATCAGCGATTTTTTCAATTGCGATGTCTTCATTGACTTCGATATTCAATGTCTCTCCGTCATCGGATTCTGACAGTTCGGTACATCCTGCAAGCAGGAGGGAGGCTACAAGAAGAAACGCTAGTGTCTTTTTCATCGGTGTTAACTAGAGATAGTCGTTCTATTAATCTATCACCGACAATGAAGGTCGGAAAAAGACGCAGATTGATGAACTGGGAGGTTGTCCAACCACCATGAAGGCCAACTCTGTCGAGGAAGAACTCGAGCATCTTGCAAAGTTGGTCGAAGAAGCAGAGGCTCTCGGAATCGACCCTTGGCCAGAAAAGAAACCACCTCGTCCTTGGGCGAAGTTTGCTCTCGCCTCGTTCATGATCATCATGATGCTTTCATGGGTTTCTCGCTGGATGTACCGCTTCGTTGAAGTTTGAGATTGCCCACACCGTCGGTTTCAAGAAGTGAATCAAATTGGCAAGGGCATAGTCCCTTAGTGTAGCGGTCCATCATGGAGGATTCTGGTTCCTCCGACCCCGGTTCGAATCCGGGAGGGACTACCACCGCTCACAAAATCACTCTTCTTCATCAGGCTTGATGAGGACAAACGATGTAATCATGGACATAGGGTCTCCGTGGGTAAGTTCACCAGAGTATTCCTTAGCTTGACCGTAGGTGACGACACGTAGCCTGAATTGGCACGTTTTCTTTGTTCGTCGCTTGCGATGATGACGATAGAAATGGACCCCAATCTTGTACTCCCCATCGGGAGCTTCATCCGTCCATACAACGTTCTCAATCGGCGTTTTTGACTTTGGACGGACGTTCATGTCAACGTCAAGTTCACCACCACATTCGCTCTTTCGATTGTTGAAGTAAATGCGCTCGCCAGATGGACAGAAGACGTGCATGTCAAGGTCGTTGTAATCGTCCCAAGCAAGGCTGATTTGAACAACACCCGATTTCCCTCCTTCACGAGCAAGGCGTTCCATTAGTTCACGATCTTCTTCTTCGGTTACTCGAACAGAGATGCCTGTTCCTACTTCTTCCTGTGCGACAAGGTCTGCGTGAGCGTTGAGGTTGTCCTCGTTTTCGGCAATCCAAGTCGATCGGTCTTCAACTGTCTCATCTTCCTCATCTTCGGTTTCGAGAGCATCCCGTTCTGGAATGAACAATTCATCCATGACCAGTTGAAGGTCGGAATATTGTGAGACACGACGTTGTTGTCGTTGCTGATAGGCTTGTTTTGCTGAATCGCTGAGTTGATCGAACTGGAGTCCACGAGAAACGACGTGCCTGCGAGCGCTTCTGCGATCGTTGCGTTGAGAGCGCATGCTGGACAGAGGCGCTCGACTTGCATTTCTAAGTTTGAGTTGCTGCTTCAATTCCCGCCGCTTTCGGAACCGATTGACCAAGAATAAAATCAGAAAGAAGAGAAAGGAGCCACCGCCAATGATGATTCCAAGGAGGATCTTTTCGTCCACAATCCTCACTTCTTCCTGCTCCCTTTTAGGAGATTTGTTGCATCACTGGTTCAAGAATTCCTGATTGATTGTATCTAGCATGGCCTTCGAAGGGCGAAGTTCTTCATCGCTTACATCGAGAAGTGGTGTCTCAACAAGACCAAGATCCTCTGCGAGTGATGGTTTGCTTGCATCAAAGTAAAGCAGACCCGTTACGTGCTTCTTTCCGACTTCAGCCTCATGGAGTGCTGTCAAAGCAGCCATCGAATCACCTGGATCGTGATTGGCTGAAATCGTTTCAAGACGGATGGTTGAACCATCGTGCAGTGTAATGTCCGTGTAGTGCCCTTCAGGAACTTCAACCTCAGCCATTGGCTCAAAGTGTGGGATGTAATCGGCCATGTGAAGCGTGATTTCGTTGTCCTTGACGTACTGATACGAGCGCATGGACTCGTCGTTGTTGTTGAAGGTTACACAAGGCGAGATGACGTCGATAAGAGCGAATCCCTTGTGTGACATAGCAGCTTTGAGTAGCGATGTGAGTTGTTTCTTGGATCCTGAGAAGGACCGAGCAACAAAGGTACAACCTAGATTGATGGCAAGAGCACACAAGTCGATTGGCTGTGTTTCGTTGGCTTTTCCTTTCTTTTTCTTGGAACCAACATCTGCTGTTGCTGAGTACTGCCCCTTGGTCAGTCCATAGACGCCGTTGTTCTCGACAATGTAGACCATGTCCATGTTCCGTCGAATCGCGTGAATCAATTGGCCGATACCAATCGATGCAGAGTCACCATCGCCGGAAACACCAAGATAGAGCAGATCTTTGTTGATAGCATACGCCCCAGTTGTAACAGACGGCATCCGTCCGTGAACGGTGTTGAATCCGTGGGATTGACCGAGGTAGTATGCAGGCGTTTTGGACGAACAGCCAATACCAGACATCTTTGCAATTCGATGTGGCTTGATTCCGTTCTCCCAAGCAGCGTTCACGATCACGTTCGAAATCTGGTCGTGACCACAACCCGGACAGAGCGAGGAAGGGCCTCCAGTGTAACTGTCCTTTGGCTCATTGATGACGTTCAATTTGATGGCTCGTGCTGGTTTGTCGCTCATTGGCTCACCTCCTTGATGGTCTCGAGGATTTTCTCGGCGTAAATACGAGCACGTGGCGGCATACCATCGGAGTAGGCCACGGAGTGCACGTTGCCAACAATGTCGTTTGGCAGCTCTCGTCTCAGGATGCCCCAGAGTTGACCATCACGGTTGATTTCCAACACGATGGTCATGCGATGACGTCGAATGAACGACTCAACTTCGCTGTGAAGCGGTAGGGAGCGAACACGGCACTGGCTGACCTTGAGGCCAGTTGCTTCGAGAATGTCGTCGATCTCTTGGATGGTATTCTCCATACTTCCGTAGTAGATGACACCGACATCGCCTTCGATCTCTTCTCGCAGAAGTGGCTCGGGCAGATGATCTCGAGCGCCGTTGATCTTGTCCTTCAAGCGCTTCATGAGAGCGAAGTAGTCATGAGGTTTCTCAGAATAAACACCGTCTGGATTGTGACCAGTTCCTCGATAGAGAATAGGTGCCATGCCGCTACCAGGTAACGTTCGGTAAGGGATACCATCACCGTCAACATCACGGTAACGTCCGAAGTTTTCCATGGCATCGAACACATCCTGTTCACGGATGGTCTTACCACGATCCATCGGGGCGTCAGGGTAGGTGAACCCTTCACACGCCCAACGATTCATTCCAAGGTCGAGATCCGAGAGGCCAAAGACAGGTGTCTGATAGCGTTCGGAGATGTCGAAGGCTTTCCATCCAAACTCGAAGCACTCCTCGACGGTTCCTGGAATAATGACGATGTGTTGCGTATCACCATGGCTTCCTTCATAGAGCATCGACAGATCCGATTGTTGAGTACGAGTAGGAAGCCCAGTTGATGGTCCAACACGATTAACGTCCCAGAAGACGGACGGGATTTCTGCGAAGTAAGCAAGACCGATGAATTCCTGCATCAATGAGATACCAGGTCCAGATGTGGCGGTCATTCCACGGCCACCAGCCCAGCCTGCTCCAAGAACCATACCTGCTGCAGCAAGTTCGTCTTCGGCTTGAATGACTGCACAAGTGGACTCACCCTCGTCGTTGGTTCGAAGTCGCGGCAACCAACCAATGATCCCTTCAGCGAGGCTTGAGGATGGTGTAATTGGATACCAAGCAAGCAGTTGGACGCCACCGAAGATGCAGCCAAGAGCGACGGCTTCGTTGCCTTCCATGAAGAACCGCTTCTGCTCAATCGCACGTGGCTCAACGACGTACGGGTCGCCTTTGGTGAAGTTCTCCTTGGCATAATTACGACCAAGTTCAAGAGCAGTTGTGTTGAGTTCAATGGCAGATGCCTTTCCTTTGAATTGTCCTGCAACGGCCTTGTGCAAGGCTTCGTCGGTAATGCCGAGAAGTTCAGCCAGTACACCGACGTATACGATGTTCGTGACCAACTTCGCAAGTTTTGGACTGAGTGTTCGCGCTAGCTTTGTCATCGGTACTGGGTAGGAAACAACATCCTCACGGTCCATGGGCATCTTGGAATCCATGTTCCAGATGACGACAGAGCCCGGTTCAAGCGCTGCAAGATCATCAGCCCATGTTGCCTTGTTGACCAAGACTTGGATGTGGGTTCGATCGCCTGGAGCTTGGTAGCCCTCATCGGACAATCGAACGATGTACCACGTTGGAAGGCCAGAAATGTTCGATGGGAACAGGTTCTTTCCAGAGACTGGAACACCCATGTCGAATAGTGATTGAAGGAGAATCAGGTTGGCCGATTGCGACCCAGTTCCGTTGGCGGTTGCGATGTTGATGGTGAAGTCGTTGGCGATGGTATCCATCTGTTGTATCTCCTCAGGCCCCAGCGACGTCTGTCGCGGCCTCTAATTCATTGCCCATCGCTTTCATCACTTCAATATGTTGTATCAAAATCCTCAGTGTTCCTATCCGTGAAGGTCAAAAATAGAAGTTGGTTCTGGGCAACCATGGCGGACGATGCATTGAGCGAGGCTTGGGAAAAAGCAGCGAAAGACATCACAAAAGGAAAGAACGAGGGTGCTCTACAAACGCTTCGAGCAATCGATCCTCAAGCGAGGAATCCAATGACGGCACGATTGGTCGGTGAGGCGACATGGAACATCGCCAAAGTTAACGACTCAAAATCCGATTACAGAAAGGCTGCAATGTTTTTGCGAGAAGCGAGCAAAGCGAACCCAAAAGACAAGAAAACAAGTTCACTCTACAACAAGCTCCTCAATGAAATGCAAGATAAGCGAATCAGCGAGACCGTCATTCCTCGAATGTTCAACAATGGTGGTCCGACTCTCGCTGGAATCGTTGCGATTTTTGGAGTCTTCCTTGTCGTTCTAGCTGTCTTGTCAAGCGTCAACAGTACTGGGTCGACGACACAAAGCAACGTTGTCATGGAAATAACATGGACAGACACAAACAACGTCGACCATACAGGCAAGATTTGGATTGAGTTCTACGATGATGAGACACCAATGCA
>CALDQY010000023.1 GCA_937911445.1 uncultured Rhodobiaceae bacterium
CCAGTTGGAATGCCCTCAACCTGTTCACCGAGTGGCGAATTTGGAAACAACTCGCTTCCAGGGCGACCTGGTTTGACAGCGGAATGATCATGATGATTGATGTCCATGTTCAATCACCCTCGAGAAGTTCTTCAACACGTGGAGCGACCTTTTCCATGTACGCTCGCATGTTTCGGCAAACCCGAGCGCTGTCGTGGTTGAAGAAATCGAACCATGCCATGACACGATCCTCTGGATGGAAGCGTTCAACCAGTTGTTGAGCGACGTCCTCAACGTTCCCAATCAATGCATTTTGTGCTGCATTCTGAACTTTGTTTGGGTCGATGGTCCCTTCAAGCGCGTTCCAATAGGCACCCAATGCTTCATCTGCTTCACGATAAGCAGCTTGGCGTTGCTCCTCAGGCGTCATGCCCGGTTCATCGTTGACAAACACAAAACTGGTTCGTGGCATATCCGAACGCTTCCATTCTCCACCATCTGGATGGAAACAGGAACGCATGCGCTCGTGTGTTGCTTCGATAACGTCCGGTTGGGTAATCGAGAGATTGAAAACACGGACTGGAAGAAACGTGTTGACGAACACTTGGGCTTTTGGATCGTGTGTTCCTGCGACGAGCACCAATTGATTGCGGTCAAATGTGTTTGGAACGATTCGGATGTCTTCAAACACGTAACGATGGTCAATGTCGATGGCATCAACATCAGAACCGTGAGCCTCTTGCACACGCTTCCAATCGTCATCGCTTCTGAAATTCTCACGTGTCAATGTGGTCGAGCGTACGGAATCAGAAGAAACAACATCCCCTCGCAGCAACCGGAGGAAAATCTCACTTGCTTCGAGGAAAATTTGTCCACGCAAAGCTGGCCATGCGGCTTCTTCTACAGATGTTCGAGGTACAATTCCGTACGGGCGAGCCATGAATTCGAATCTTCCTGCTGAGAAGCCAACGTGGAGCTTGCGAGCATCGTCGTTGACAGCAAGGAGTTGTAAGGTGTTGGCAATTCTCTCTGCTTGTGCAATGGGCCCACCCGATGCAAGAATAGAGACGACGGCACTACCGATCTCGATGTTCTTCGTCCTTCGAAACGACTCCATAGCGAGTTGCGGAAAATCGGTACAAAGTCCAACTTCACCTTGCCAGTGCGGTACGACTGGTCGGCTGTTGGATTTCTGTGTTTCAGTTGAGAGGTGGGCCTGAGCAATCCATCCTACACCGAAGCCCAAGGAATCTGCACACTCAAGTTGCTGGAAGTAGTTTCGTAGCATGGTCTGTTCATCGGGGATATGGCCATCAGCGTCGGGCGTTTGGCTTATGGAAAAGAAAATGTCGTGTTCCATCAACTTCGCCCCGTATTTCCCAACATGTCAAATCACATAACCCGTTCGACCGTCAGTTAACGTCGTCACCGAGTGCTGTAAGGTCGTGGAGTCGTTTTTTCAGTAGGTCTGGAGCAGGAATTCCAAGTTGCATGAACAAGTGCATCGTATCCGATAACGCCAGAAGGGCATCGTCGTATCGGGTCTCTATTTCTGCGAGATCTGCAATGCCCCAACTGGCAACTAGATGGCCAGCAGGATGCTCAAGACGCTTGGCAAAGTCGAGACTTTCTTGATACATTTCACTCGCTGTAGCGAGTTCGCCGATACTGGCTTGAGCATGCGCAACATCTGCAAGTGCCTCCATGCGAAGTACATCGTTCTGCATGGAGATGGCTAGTTCGAGCCGGCGCGTGTCATGGATGATGGCAGAATCCCAATCTTGGTTGAGTCTTGAGCAGCGTGAAAGTACCGCCAAGCCGTATACGATGCCTTCCCGATCTTCGATGGATTCTCGCAATGTCAGCGAACGACGAATGGATGTTTGCGCCGATTCGATTTCCTCAATGGAGAGCAGCATCAGTGCATGATGATGGAGGACAGCGGCTGCAAGTGGAGCACCTTTATCCAGTGACTCAGCATGAAACGCCAATTCTGCGACATCATCAATCGAACCTGCGTATCGCTTTAGGTGCTCAAATCGTGCCCAACCCTTCTCGATGTCATCTTCTGCAACTTGCTGGGCATGTTCAACCAAACGATGCAGGAGATCTACGTCACCTACTGACTCGACCAATGGCAATATACCCAGGGCCAATGAAGTGTTGATGGATTCAATCGAACCGCCTCCAGTCAACATTTCGACGATTTCCTTCGCCTTCTCTGGAGAGACTTCCTCAGCCATGTTCCAACCAAAGAGGTTCGCGTCAAGAACTTATTCTTGGTTCAAGTAGGACCTTGATGATTGATAACATGGAAGTTTATCCAGATTCATGGCACGGCATGACAACGCATTGCAAGGCGTTATGCTCGTTGCCTTGCTGGTTCTCTTTCCTATGATCATCCAACTGCTGGTCCATCAAGACGAGAGTCCCCTGTGGAGAACCGTCTATGTTGAGGTTGAAGGAGAGGATGAGGAAGATACAGAAGCGCGTTCTGAATCTCGAAGTCGAGAAGATGTTGCTCGCATTGCAACCTTCAACATCAAAATCTTCGGTGAAACCAAAATGGGGAAAGCGGATGTTGTTTCCGAACTCGTAAATATCACACTTCGGTACGATATGCTCGTCGTTCAAGAAATCAAGGATCTTGACCAAACCGTTCCGTACGACTTCCTTGATGCTATCAATGCAGCATCCAATGACACCTACGCCATGGTTCTGAGTGATCGCTCAGGGCAACAAGAAGACGATGAAGGAGGACAAGAGCAGTATGCATTCTACTACCGAACTTCGCATTTCCAATTTGATTCTGCGTGGCTACACAACGATTCAGAATTGGATGAATTCCAACGTGAACCATTCATTTCATCGTTCAATCTGCTCTCACAAAATGGAACTGTACTTGAAGATATGACGTTCATTACCGTCCATACCAAGCCTTCCCATGCTGTCAATGAAACGGCTGCTTTGCACAATGTTGTTGAAACGTATAAGCAAAATTCAACCGAATCCGATATCATTGTTCTTGGAGATTTCAATGCAGATTGCAGTTATGCTTCAACGTATGAACTCAATCAACTTGACATCCGAAGCCCAGACTATCTCTGGGTTGTACCTGATTCAGCAGATACAACCTTCTCAGAAAACACACACTGCGCTTACGACCGTATTGTCCTCACCAGCGACATCGAGGACCGTTTCTTCGGACGCTGGGGGGTCGATAGGGCTATGACCGACTCCGACGTATCCGACCATTACCCTGTCTGGTTTGACCTCGATAGAACGGAGGATGTGTTTGCATGAAACGTCGTGCATCCATTCCCGGCCGAATTAACATCATTGGCGAGCATACCGATTATGCAGGAGGGTGTTCGCTCGCATTCGCATCCCAACATCGGTTGGTGCTTGAAGCAGAATTTGTTGATGACGGTTACCATGGCGAACCAACAGTCGTAGCTCTATGGAAAGAAGCAGGAGGGGCTCCTGCACAGTTGCAGGTAACAAGTTCAATTCCGATTGGAAAAGGGATGTCATCATCGGCGGCGCTCTGCTTGAGCATCGTTTTGTGCGTTCACGGAGCGAGCATCAACAAACAAGCAGCCTGTGAAGAAGCGCAACGGTTGGAACATGCGGTCCTTGGAACTCCTTGCGGCTTGCTCGATCAAATGACGATGATGCATTCTCTTGAAGGAGAATGTGTTCTCATCGATTTTTCTACGAAGACGACAGCAACGATGTCGATACCATCCGAATGGACCTTCAAGTTGGTTGATTCGGGAATTCATCGATCCTTGAATTCCACAGATTATCGAACCACATCGACAGAGGAAACGAAGCGTCTTCATGTGGAATCTGAGAATCAACGTGTCGAAGAAGCGATGAATTCCAACAGTGAAGCATTGGGAAAACTCCTCAATGAAACGCATGAATCATTGAAAACGATTGGCGTGAGCACACCAGAAGTTGATTCCTTCGTCACGTCCTTGCAATCAGAGGAAGGCGTCCTTGGTGCCAGAATGATGGGTGGAGGTTTTGGTGGTATGATTCTCGTTCTCGTTGAAAACGAATCGATCCTACCTGGTCATGAGATAATCGTCCCATCACGACCTGGATTCGTTGAAGAATTCTTCTAGACGTTCGAGACGCTCAGGCGTTCCCATATCCCAAAATTTGGTGTTGTCAATGTGGGCATGAATGTCCTTTGATATCGCTGGATAGACTGTCTTTTCCCAGGACCATTTGCCTTCTTTTCCGAATGTTTCAACCACAGTTTTCCTGACGATGGAAGTACCTGCTTCGTATCCATTGAATTCCTTGGGAACATCGCCATCTTTGGCGTAATGGACCAATCGGCCATCTTCATGCTGGAGATTTTTGTCATGATGTTCGGTTGTAACGGTCATGGTCAGTTTCGAGGATGCTTTTCGATGGAGATTGACCAAAGGAGCGTATTGAATTGGATGATAATCGTCGCCCCATAGCAGAATAAATTCGTCCTCCAAATGATCTCGAGCGTTCCACAGTGCACCTCCCGTTCCTAGTTGCTCCTGTTCTTTGACGAACGTTAGGTCAATACCTGGATGGAGAAATCCATCGAATTGCTCTCCATGATGTCCTGTTAAGACGAGCGCACGGTTGCACCCTTGTTCTTTCACCCAGTCGAGGATGTGGGAGAGAATGGGTTGACCTGCCACCTCAATCAGGGACTTTGGTTGATGTTTGGTCAAGTCACCAAGTCTGGTACCAAGGCCGCCTGCAAGAATGACAACCTGTGGCATTCGATGCGATTCTGCAATGCTCGCATACAATTTTCCGCTTTCACGGAGCGTTCGTTCTTGTGTCTCAAAATCAACATGATACAGCCCAAAACACTGCTCGTATCCTTCTGCCCATTCGAAGTTGTCCATTAAGCTCCAGTGGTAAAAACCTCGAATATCAAGACCGTTTTCGATGGCTTCTGCAGTGACGTGCAAGTGTCTTCGCACGTGTTCTGGACGCATGTCATCATCATCATCAGCGACTCCGTTTTCGGTAACAATGATCGGTATATTCAACGGAGCAACCATCTCAAAAGCACGCTTCAAACCTTCAGCATACATGGGGTAGCGGAAATCAGTTCGCTCTTCCCAAGGCCGAATCAGAGGGTCAATCTCAACCTTGGTCGGCATGAATGGCGTTGCCAGCAGATGCGTGTAGTAATTGACGCCGATGAAGTCGCTGCTGCCTTTCAAGCCATCAATTGAAACGCTCCTCATGGCAGATGGTGGCTTGAAACGACCGGTTTTCAGCCCTTCAATCCAACATCGATTGAACATTCCATCCAAGAGTTTTGCTTGGAAGCGGTGCAGTGGGTTCCAACGCCGATATGGGTCAAAGAGATTGATGTTCTTGACAAGTCCAATCTTCCTTGTACCTCCATGCTCCATCGATTTAAGCGTCCGATAGCATCGAGCATGGGCTCGCATCAGGTTCAACGAGACCTGTCGAGTTTTCTTGAACGAACGCTCACCCGGCGGAAATTCTCCGAGAACGTAACCCATTGAAGCATAGACAGCTGGTTCGTTGATGGTACACCACCATTCAACTCGATCGCTCATCACTTCAAACATCTTTGAACAAAATCGAATCCAATACAGAATGTTTGCTTCATCTTCAAACGCACCTAAATCTTCCCACCAGAGTGGGTTGGTAAAGTGATGGAGCGTGACCATAGGTTGGATGCCATTGTGTAGGAGTTGGTCAACAAGGTCGCTGTACCAATCGATGGCATCTTGATTCCAAGTACCCATCTCAGGTTCAATTCGACTCCATTCCAGCGAAAACCGGTAATGTGTGACATTCAAGTCTTTGATGAGCTCAAGATCTTGGCTTTTGCGATTCCAGTGATCGCAGGCATCACCGCTTTCTTGACCGCTTTTCGAACGTGGTTCAAATCGAGTCCAGTTGTTCGTGTTTCCACCCTCAATTTGATGCGAAGCCGTAGCCACACCCCACATAAAGTCGGGTGGGAAGGCCTGTCCATTCATCAATTTGGAATAATCGACATCGTTCCAATCTCGATGCTCTTCAACACCCATACGACCACTGACCGTCACTGAACGCGGGTCCAAGAACCATCAGGACCAACATTCCAGTATTGCAATTCTGTGCTTGCATCAACGTACCATCCAGTTTCGCCCTGCTGTGTGCCTGGAGCCGCTTGCATAACACCAACTTGACCTGCTTTTGTCGCTAATTCTTGGCGTAATGCCTCTTCAAGTGCAGGTTGGGAATTCGATGATTCAACGGTTTCTGTTACCTCTTCAGTATCCACATCCATCTCAACAGAATCGTTTGAGTCTCCAACAAGAAGTTCTTCATCATACTCGGAAACTTCGTAGAATTCTTCCTCATCCCACTCCTCGTCTTTTGCATTCCCACGACGAATGAGAACGACAAGAACGACGAAAATGAGTAGTAACAGAGCGATGATGAGCGAAACGGCTGTGTTGGTTGAACCGAGTGTACCACCGAGGAGAACGGATTCAACATCGTAGAATTGTTGTGAAATCAGGCCATTCCATGTGACAGTGCACGAACGGTCAGAGCCTGCTTCCTCAAGTTCAATTTCCCAGGTGTCCGACTTGACGTGTGTTGCTTTTCCAGACGTACAGGACAGTGATGTTTGTTCTGGATTGACTTCAACACGATTTCCTTGCGAATCTTCTGCCCAAACAGTGATCAGTGTCACCTCACCTTGACTTCTCGTTTCGTTGCTCATACCAGTTATGACTCGAACTGCTTGGCCCGGAACGATGGTGAGTGGAATGGAATGTTCTGCCTCTCCCTCTGAGAGTTCGAGTTCGTAGGTTCCACTCGTCAGTCCAGTAAGTTGCCAAAAGCCACGTCCACTCGAAGAAGCATCCAAAGCAACAAAATCGCCACCCATCAGTTCCACGTTTTCAGCAGGAGCTGTGTTACCATGAACGTCAACGAGTTCGACAAACAAATCAAATGGAACACCTGCTTGAATGGTCAATCCATCATCACTGTCGGTGAGCAAAGAGGTGCCGATTCCAGGAACCACATTGATACGGACCGATGCGAAGACGCCATCTGCATTGGCACGTACTTCGTGTTCGCCAGTTTGGGTTGGGTACCACTTTCCATCAGCCATCCGAATTTCAAGAGTTCGATCCGCACCAGAAATTGTCCAGTTAACGGCCACATAGTCGATGCTATTCCCGTAAGCATCGGTGAAGATTGGGTTGAAATCGAGGAAGGAATCTGCTGCAACTTCTGTTCCAGACTCCGGCAGTTGGATGAAGGCAAGACGACCTGCCTCGACGTAGTTCGACCAAGTGGATTGGAAGGTTGCACCTGAGGTAGGATCGATGTAATCGGCTGTAAAGCCAATGGTTTCCTTTTCTTTAGGCATGACTGAAACATACGATGAGAAGATGTCGGTACTCGCAAATGTGCCTTCAGTTTGTGAGATATTGGCATCGACTTGCCAAACATTTCCAAACGAATCAATGGCTTCGTGTACCAGAGCAAATTGTGTTCCGGCCGTGACGCTGGATAGACTCGCAACGAGGCGAGTAGCGTCTGCTGAGCCATGCATAACATCGACGTTCATGCTTGCTGGGACATCTGAGTCAACGACATGCAGAATAAATGTCCCCGCTTGACCGGGCGTCCAGTGCACTTCATTTCCAACTTGAGACAGGATGCCATTGCCAACCGTCCAGTTTCCTATTGGAATGGGAACTGGAGAGGAATAGCCTTGTGAGTCTGTACGAACAGCATCGAGGCGATAGACTTCTCCGGAAACGTAAGTTTCTGCTTCAGGTGTAATCTGTATCTCAACGATTGATGCATCAGCAGGAACGACACGGATGGTACTGTTCCCCCAAACAGAGCCAGCACGCACGGACAGATTCCAGATTCCAGGTGCTGAAGCGTAATAGTAACCAACCGGTGTAATCGTTCCATTCTCGACCGTCCAGATCTTGTTTCCTGCAAGCGTGTTGTTCATTTTTTGACCAAAGGAATCGAGCAAATCAGGATAGAGTTGCATTCCTTCACCACTTCGCAACACCAAATCAGTTGGGAACGAGAACTCATATGGATCACCAGCGATCGCCTCCATCGTTACGCGCTGTTCCAACTGATCGTATCGTGCAACTACTTCGTACAGGCCCAGCGATGGAGGCGTCCAAGACGGTTCTCCTTGGCCAACGTAAAGGCCATCAACTGTCCAAACAACATCCTGTCCCGGGCGCGGGTTGTCATGCGAATCGATGAGATTCGCTTGCAGTGTGAACGGGAATTTCGCCCGTGGATGAGCAGACGTATTGATCTCAATGGATTGACCAAAGCCTGCTTGGACAGTAACGACAACCGTGTCATTGAACCCTGCATGCTCAGCACGGATGGTCACCTGACCGGCTGACCAAGGGAAGAACAAACCGCTATCTTCGATGGTTCCATTCGTTGCAGACCACGTAATTTCACCATCAACAACGTTGTTGAGAGCGTCGTACAAGGTCGCTTCCATTTGTAAGACACCATCGGATGAAATGACTGTTGATGGGGTTGAAATCACAATCTGTGCCGGAGGTCCTGCCGCTGTAGCGGGGAAGGTGACGACAACCGAAACAAGCATGAGGCTACACAAGAAAAGTGCAGTCCGTCGCTTGTTCATGCGATCACCTAATCCTGCCACTCGACCCAATCACTCTGTCCTGGCTCTCGATAGTACCATGTTTCGTCTTCGCTTTGAGCCCACTCGGTACCATCATCATCGGTTCGATGGTCAACCATCCAACTGGTATCTTCCTTTTCTTCCTCTTCCTGAGGAGGAGGTCCCGACGGACCCGTGCCCGGAGCTGGCCCACTTGGTCCCGGAGCAGGACCCGATGGACCACGTGCTGAGCGTGGTTCATCATCCTCATCACCCTCATCGTAATCGTCATCCCAATCATCGTCTCCTCGACCTGAGCGCATTGCCATAACAAGTAGAGCAAGAACGACGGCAACAATGAGTCCAACCAACACTGCTCCAATGTAGTACAACGTACCACCTGCAGCAAAGAATCCTCCAAATGTGCCAGTAACCTCAATGTCGAAGTTTTCGCTGACTTGGCCTGCAGATACCGTAATGGTTTGAGGACCACTGTCCAAGGTTGTCACCTTCCATGTGCCTTGACCGGTGCTCTCGACTGTTCCACGTCCAGTAGCATCGACACGCGCACTGCTCGGAACTGGAATTGGGTTGGCAAATCGATCAAAGGCTTGGACGGTTACATCGATTGAAGCCTGTTGTTCAACCGTGGTCGCGGACAACTCAACTTCAATGAAATCAACAATCATCTGAGGTGAAATCTTTAGGTTGAATGTGTTCGAAACCGTCGGTGTTGAATATTCCATGACATGGTCGCCAGCAGCAGATGCTTGGTACGTGTAGGTTCCTGACGCAATACCAGGGATTACGCGGTCCGACAAGGAACCATCCTCTACCCACTCAACATCCTGCGGGAAAGTGTTTCCATCGCTGTCTGTACCTGTAATGCTGATATCAATCGATTCGCCTGCATCTTCATCAAACGTGTTGAGCGCATGATCGAGTGATACGGCAATACCGTGGTACACAGAAATGTCAACAGAACGAGTGTAGTTGAAGCCATCTGCATTCTCAACGTAAGCAAGCAATCGGTAGTTACCGACTGTCGTTGCTTCCCACTGGTAGCCATCTGCGACAAAGTCCGTAGTGATGTCAGTGACAGTTCCAGCATCTGTATCCTCAAACAGCCACGTTAGAACATCAACATTGAGCGGGTTCAAATCACCGTCACTGAGAGCGACTGAGAAGTCAATGGAGTGATCCGCACTGATGTTGTACACTGTTCCAGTGTCACCATTGGAAGCAATGGTGTTCATGGTGAAGACTTGGATGATACCTTCTGAGACCTCGACGTTCACAATCTCGCTAAACAGTTGGCCGTTGTACGTGTATTCTGCACGTACGACATAAGCAGTTGACGAGGCTAGGACCGGCATGAATTCGGTCTCATCGGACAATGTGTACAACAACACAGATTGTTCGCTCCAATCTGGATGAGCGACGGTCCAGTTGACATCGATGGTCCAGCGGTTGCCTTTCGCATCGCTCGCCTTGGCCTTGACTACGAGTGTTTCATCAGCTGTTATGCTGAAGGTTTGGTCGTCAGCATCGTTTGAATCAATGATCAGGACCATGTCAACCATGACACCCTTGGAGACGTTGATGGTAACCGATGCAAACGTTGTCTCATATTGTGCGGAAATGACTCGAGCACCGAGACCGTTTGGAATCCACTGGACTGGATGATCAAGCGTGATGTTCAACGCACCATCATCAATCGACGTCCAATTTGCAAGCGGTAGGCTCACAGGCAATCGATTGCCCTGAACGTCGATTCTTGTCGTGTTAAGGAAGACGACCTCGTCAGCCGTAATGTCCCATATGGATGGGACAATTTCCAACGATGCCATCTGACCGTGTCCTGTCTGGATGGTGATCGAGTCCGACAGTCCGATTGCAGACGTGACAGAGAGTTGCCACGTACCAACGGTGTTGGCAAAATACATGCTCGTCGCTTCGCTGTAGAATCCATCGTTGACGGAATACGAGAGGGCACCTGCCTCGGTGAGCGGGATGACGTTTTCGAACTGGTCATACAGCGTTGTTGTGATTTCACATTCAGTACCAGCAGGCACAACGCCTGTGCAACCTGTGAGTTCAATGGTCGTTGGTGCACCCAACTCAACAAGGACATTGACAACAATCGAGGTTGTCTGCCACGTGACTGTGACCGTTTGTCCACCAACAGCGTAAGGCTGGAAGATATCGCCGAATGTACCGCCCATGGTACCGTTGCTTGGTGTGAATGTAATGCTCTGACCTGGTACAGCGTTGCCGTGTTGATCAACAACGTTTGCTGTCAATTCAAGCGTTTCATCCGCAGTGATTGTAGCCGTAAGCGGTGTGACAACTAGGTCGATTGGAGCACCCGGTGTGACGGTCACTGTCTCGTCTTCACAAATAACTCCGAAACACGCGGTAATCGTATGGGTACCTGTCGCTGTTGGTGTGAACAATCCAGTCGAGTCGATGCTACCGCTGCTTGCAGACCAAACAACAGGAACGCTCGCAACCAGAGAGTTGTAGTCAAAGGTCGAAGCACTGAACTGAACCGTTGAATCAGCATCCGTTGACGTTGCCGTCGGTGAGATACTGATGGAATCAATATCTGTGTAGTTCATCAGCAGCAGTGGACGCTTTGAGGAAGTTTCGTCGCTATTGTCAGCAAAGCCTGCTTCCATCCATCCTTGGGTTGGCGTTCCAATGATGACCCAACTGTGAACACCATCAATGTACATCATTCGATGGCCAAGATCAAAGAAAATGATGGAATCAATGGCTTGTGCATTGCTCATGAAGATCGTATCGATTGGGGTTGCATCGTAATCAACACCAGCTTGCATTCCAGCTGCTGCCCACAAAGCGGTTCCAGTTCCGTTCCACGTTGCCGTTGTTTCAGACCAACCAGTGGTGATAACACGATGCACGGTGAAGGTCATACCAGTTGCACCTGCGCCGAAAATCAAATCTTCAAGATACATCCCAAGGCTGACCGAGTGAACATTCATGCTAGGGTTGAAAGGGATTTGACCGAAATCAGCACTCAACAACAAGCGGTATTCGTCTTGAGCAGCATCGATGCCAACCACGTTGAGGCCTCCATCGAGGTTTGTATTGATCAGACCACTGGAGATTGAGACATCTTGGACATTGGTGTGTGCAAGTTCTTCAATCTCGTTCCCAGTCTGGAACTCATAGGTCCACGTGTGGTCGTTGTTGTCCATGGTTTGTGGATCACCAACTCCAACAACCCATCGTGAGGACGCTGGTCCTGGAATCGATCCATTGACCGCTTGTACCCACCACTCGAAGGTGGAACCAGCTGCGACTGTGTCGGCAAAGGTGAAACTTGTTCCAGTAATCTGGCTTGAGGTTGCAGATTTGAAAGTGTACTGGCCTGATTCGTTACGGATTGTGACAATGTAGCCCGTGGCTCCAGAAACAGTGTTCCAGTTGAGAACTGGTTTGTCCAGCGAATCTAGGAGGTTGTTGGTCGTATCGTACAGCACAGCACCATCAAGCGGTGAAAGCAAGACTGGTTGTGCAGGTGGAACAACACCAGCAACGTTGTCGACATAGTCGATTCGGAGCGTTGGACGCAGAGATTCTGTTGCGTATTCACCAGAGGCAAACGTGTGCAGACTGCTTCCTGAACCAACTGCTTTGAGTTGGATGGTCATGGTTTGGTTACCATTTGCAATGTTTGATTGTGCAAGCGAGGTAATGTCCCACTCTAGCCATCCAGATGGAGGTGTAACAGAAAGTGTCGACCGTGTGATTTCTGCAGCACTGCATGAAGGCGGTTGAAGTGCAGTTACACTCGATTCCGTGAAGGTCGAACAAGCGTGAGCACTCACAGTCAGTGGAGAAACACCAGCGACTTGAGTTCGATACAATCGAAGCATGGTCGAAGTCGGTGTCATTGCACTTGGCCATGGCATCTGCGAGAGATCAAATTCGATGAAGATCTCATGGTCGCCGGATGAGCTCGCACCCAACTTGAGCGTTGTACTACCCCCGTAGTTTGTGTTCAATGCAGAAGAAACGGTGTGCGTATCCGGAGCTGCTGGTAACAGTCCTGTGTCGGAGAAGATGGAACCGCTTGAGAGGTTGACGGTGTGATTGCCTGCACCATCATCGTAGCCTTGATCGTCTGGAACTCGGTATGTGTTGACTTGCGACCACTCACCTTGCCGGTAATATTCCTCTTGGATGATTTCTTGGAAGGAAAACACGCGCCAATAAACCCAACTATCTGCTGAAGTAAGGTTTGCGAGAGTGATTGTGGAGTTTGTTGGATCCCAAGTGACATTTCCATCGGTGTATCCAAGAGCTGTGGTAACGGTTCCGCAATTGAGGTCGTAAATCATCCGAGCATCTGAAGCGAAGCAGATGTAGAAGCCAGTTTCATTGTTTGATGGAGGCGTCCATGACAGGTTCACATGGTCGGCGCCAGACGGTCTTGGGGAAGAGTAGTTCCAAACGGTTGTTGCATCAACTGGCAGAAGACCAGTTGGGCTAGGATCAACGTATGCATTGGTCATCCGGTACGTGATGTTCAGTGAAGGACGTAGCGCTGTACTCGCCTCATTGCTTGAGTAGAAGTCCAGTCGGCCGTCAACATTGCTGTAGTTTTCCTCGGCTTGAATAAGGAAGTCAAGCGTTGTCAAACCACTCGCAACTGCTTGTTGAAGGATTTGTGTAATGTCCCCGCGATGTGTTTCATTCGATGAGTCGATTAAGCTGGCTCCGCCCTGTGGGATATCCGTGTCGGATGAATGGTATGCACCAGGTGAATTCCACTGCGTTGAATTGGTCGCATTGTTCCAGTTCGCATCACCATCAAAGGCGGTGTTAAGTACAGACCCACTCCACCAAACTTCGCCGTAACTGCTCGACTTCGTATTCAACGTGAAGAAGGCACTCATGATTTCGTAGGTTCCGTTAATTGGCAACTTTGTCAAATCAACTGAAACGATGGTGGATGAACGTTGAGATGTACCGGAACTGTATCCTGAGCGACCGACACTGAAGGTGTCGGAATTGTAGAGATTTGCATTTGCTGCTGCAGAATCGAGTGTTGTATCCGTCACGAATCCTGATGGTTCATTGAGACTTGGTAAGAATCCCCCTTCGGAGACGTTGATGTAACCCCACGTACTGTTGATTTCGTTTCCAATATCGTGTGGAATATGGAAGACGGAGCTGGTCGACCTTGGACCAAGCATCTCATCGTTGACAGGTTGAACGAACCATCGAATGCTTTGGTTGGTCGCAAGGTCATTTGCTGGTTGGAATGAAAGGCTCTGCAAGTCGAACATGGCTGTATCGGTTCGAGAATCATAAATTGAGAATCCTTCCATGATATCGGTTGGATCGTTCTGAATGAAGACCTTCCAATCGTCGATGTTGGCGGCGTTGGAGTGTGTCCACGTCATGACAGGGCGAGTCGAAGGTTCAGGAACGTGCGTGCTCAAATCCCAAGCCATGTCTCCATCGATTGGAAGTGCATTGCTGGCAGCAACAGTCGGAATCGAGGCAGTACCGTCGGTCCACGTTAGATTGAGCCAAGGCCGTTGATTGGACGCTCCTTCCGTACTCGTAAAGGTAATCAAAGCGTCAGATGCGTCACTGGTCATCAGGGCGATGGAAAGGTAGGAGTCGCCGTTGGCGAGTGCAGCTTGCACAAGCTCGGTGACATCCCAATCCATCCAGTCTGCCGATGCAGATGAACTGAGATCGCTTAGTGAACCGACGTCGGTTCCAATGCCCCGGGCACCGTCGACGGACCAGTTGTTGGTACCGTCATAGGTCGAATTGTTGAGGGCAGTGGTCCATGTTTGAAGAACAGGGCGAACTGCAACTTGCACGTTTGTATCGGAACCAGACTGGGCCCACATGGTAAGTTCAGCGTTGGTCACACGTGCGTTGTTTGGTGTTGGCAACTGATTCAATGGAATCTTAAGAAGAGCAGAGGCATGATGTCCGCTTCCCAACTCACCGACCTTGAGTGAGCTTGAGGTTGAGTGATTTAGTTGACCTTCGATACCGTCTTCTGCAAGCCAGGTATCGATGAAGTGTGGAAGTTGCAACTGGGGCATGGCTTCATGGTGACGAATTTCAACTGCTGCGCTGGTCGATGAAAGGTTCCACGTTACCAACGAAGGGAGATTGAAGTGGAAGGTTTCCGACCAATTTCCAAGTTGGTTGGTCGAAGAGATGGCACGGACGCGCCAGTACCACGTCTTCCCATCATCGAGATCTGATGTTGGCGTAAACGAATTGTTGGTGAGGTCGAAACCTGAATTTGACCATGACGTTTCAATGCTCATGTCACTGCTATCGAAGGTGTTGACTGTATCCATTTGCACAGCGTAACCACTGACTCCGACACCAGAAGAGTGTGTCCAATTCATGAGAGGTCGATACATCGGTTCGGGGTTGATTCCATCAGCAACACTCCAACTCCCATTCAATGGATGGACTGGAACAGGTTCGATTGGAATCGCATTTGAGCCGGGCACGTACACAAAGGAGAGTTCTGGACGCTTGGCATCAACGGCCGCTCCAGTGTGGAACAGAACGTCGCGGATTTGACCACTACCTGCTCCAATGATTCCGAGGATGAAATCTGCAGAGTGGTTGTTACGCATAGCATTCTGAACGGCCAATGTGACGTTCCAATTTGCAGAGGAACTTGAGGTGAAACCTGTTCCGATGCTGACCGAATCGAGTAGCGAAGAACGTTCGCTTCCTTTCGCACCGACCGAGTTCCATGTGTTCGTTCCGTCGTATGTTGCCCACGTTGCCCCATCCTCGGTCCATCCGTGTTGTGTGTTTTCCCAAGCCCCTACAACAGGTGTTCCGAACGGGAAATCGCTGAGATAGAGTTCAAGATTTGCAGATTCAACAGCGTAACCTGACGGTAGGAAAGTCGAGGAAAGATCGCAACCAAATAGAACAGTTGTTTCTGATGGAATGGTATTGTAGGAAACTTGCAATTCGGTCTCAGAACCGTAATTTGAACTCGGCATACCCGAATCGATGTACGTATCTGCACACGCTGGGTGGAGGCCATCGGAACTAGCGTTTCCTTGCTTCAGCCTGAATTCGTATCGATCACCACCAAGCCATGTTGAATTCATGGCACTGATGAGGAACGAAGAGTAGGACCACTCTCCATGACGGTTGTCGGAATCAACGTGAAGCATACGCCAGTTGTACATGTGTCCTGCTTCAAGACTGTCAAAGCCTGTGAAACTCACTTCACCATCGCTTGGAGCGAAATCCGTATCCGTTCGTGTGTCGATTCGGGCGACTTGATCGTGGAACAAGGAGTCGGTTGAGAGTTCGAAAATCATGTCATATGAGGATGATGTCGAGGAGGCCCACGTTAGCGTAGGTGTTGTGTTGCCGGTGAAGTTGTGGCCTGTTTGGTTCCACAAGGTTTCACCGTCCCACGGCGATGTGAGCGTAGGAGCGACCGTGACTGGAGACGACCAATCGTACTTGATGTATAGATGTGGCTTATCGCCTTCATTGACTGCATCTGAGGAGTGGAAGGTGACGGAATCAACGCCGTTGTTGGCCGAGTATGCCCCGTTTTGTGACCGAGCGGTTAGAGCGAAATCAAGCGAATCAGGACCACTGTTGTCGAGATACTGTTGAAGCATGCTCGTCAAATCAAAGGCAAAGTCATCACTGGTTTGCGAACCCATAACACCAGAATCTGTTGCGTAGCTGAGGTATTCACGACCGCCATCGTCCCATAGTTGGCCGCTTGTTGGACGCCGCCATGTTGCATCACCCTCGGACCAAACGTCAACTGTGTCCATCTCGTGAAGAGCAAGTGTAGCCGCACCGCTGGATGTTGATCGAGTAAGGTTGAGTGAAGCCTCGACGATTGTCGCATTTGTGTGCAATCCCAGTCTGTCAAAGTTCACGCGGAAATGAGAGATTGTTTCACGGGTGGATGTGACTTGTGTAACGAGCGTCGAGACGGTTCCGAAATTATCGTTCTTGTTGTCCTCATCGACGTACGTGTCCTCGATGAAATCCACATCATCGGCAAGGTCGTTGATATCAACTGCAATCGAGGCAGTACCGTCGCTGTTCGCCTCAACATCGTGCGTTGGCAGGAGGAATGAGCCCTGTTCCCAAGCACCCAATGTGCCTGTGGAATCCATCGCACGCATTCTGTAATGCATGTATGTCCCATTGTCAAACGCGTCCGATGATGGAATGTCCAAAGCACCGGTTGTCCCTGAGACGGTGAAACTGGAAGCGTGCGCGTCTGTATTGTACAACCAGTTGTAGTTGTCTTGATCGCTCTTGAAGCCATCATCCATCGAGAGTTGGACCTCTGCAAGAATTCCTGAATAAGAATCCCAGGTCATGCTTGGAGTCAAATCAGCGGCGAGGTAGAAATCATTTGACATGAGAGGAGCACCGTCGTCAACAAAGTTTGGAGCGATGGTTCCACCTGATCCTGCTGTGGATGTCGAAGAATCTACTCGAAGGCTTGGTCGGTCAGCGACATTGAGCGTTTCGTTCATGGCACAATCGTATTGTGAACCAAGAGCGGATACGAGAATTTCAAGTGCTGAGGCACTTGATGCAACTGCACTTTGAGCGAGAGCAGTGACGTTGAGTTGGACGTTTGAGGACCCACCGGTAGGGCCGAGCGGTGAAGTGACAATGGGCGGCTCCCAGTCCGAGCGGTCCGTGCCATCATCAGCACCTGGTTCACCCCACATCAGGATTCCATCGCGTGAATTCCACGTTGCATTTTCATCCCAAGTGAGACTGGTTGATGCGGGATAAACCGCAAGACCGTTTGTTGCTCCACTGTTCGAACAAACGAGATCTAAGCGAGCGGAATGGATGGTGTCGGTCGAAGCAAAGTTGAGCGGGAATGAGAGGAGAAGTCGCGCATCACTCGTCCCAGATACGCCTAGAAGACCTGTATCTTCACCAGCATAGTCGTCGTTCGGATTATCCGAATCGATGTAGGTATCCAAGGTCGGACTAATGGTTGAAATGACGTGTTGAACCGTTGGCTCCTCTTCCAAAACTTCTGGTGCCGGGAAGGCGGATGGAACGAAGACGTCAGCAAGAAGGAACATTAGGATGAGAGTCACTGCTGTGAAGACATTTCGATTTGTGGTGCTGTTTCTCATGGCGCTCGTTCGACCTAAGGCGTGAAAGGTTATGACTGATTCGGCGGGCGCCCCCCTAAAGGGGGGCGGGATTTGGGCCCGAAAAAATCCAATCCGAATGTTGAAAGATGCTCGCCATTCTCTTGTATTTATGAGCGAACTTTGGGTCGAGCGACATCGCCCACAGAGTGTGGGTGAAATCCGTGGACAAGCCTCTGTCGTCAGCCGTCTATCGGTCTATGCTGAGCACAAGGAATTCCCCCACCTGCTGTTTGCAGGACCGCCTGGTACAGGGAAAACGACGGCTGCGATGGCTCTGACCAAGGACGTCTTTGGCGAGCATTATCGTGACAATTTGCTCGAAATGAATGCATCGGATGAACGAGGATTGGACAAAATCCGTTCCAAAGTCAAGCAATTCGCACGAACCCAGCCGTATGGCGATGCCAAATTCAAGATCATTTTTCTCGATGAATCCGATGCTCTCACAAACGATGCCCAAGGCGCTCTGCGTCGAATCATGGAACAATACGCTGAGACGTGTCGATTCATCCTCTCGTGCAACTATTCATCAAAAGTCATCGAGCCGATTCAATCCCGTTGTGCAGTATTCCGATTTCGCCCACTCGCTGATTCAGAAGTTCTCGACCAAGTCAAACATGTCGCAAGCGAAGAGAACGTAGAACTCGAAGACGATGCGGCAGAAGCCTTAGCGAAAATTGCTCAAGGCGATTTGCGAAGAGCCATCACTGCCTTGCAAGTGTCTGCGGCTATTAGCGAAACCATCACTCGTTCCATCGTATACGAAACATCCGCTACTGCACCTCCGGAGGCACTTCATCAGTACATCATGGCGTGCAAAGACGATGGCTTCCACGTCGCTCGTCGACGCCTTCAGGAACTCTTGAACAAATACGGACTAGCAGGAACAGATTTTGTCGGCCAACTTCACCGAGAGTTGTACAATGTAGATTTTATTTCGGAGATGGACAAATTGGACCTCACAGAAATCATGGCAGAGGTCGATTATCGTCTGGTTGAAGGCGGTGGCGAGAAGATCCAGTTGGATGCCATGACGGCAAAACTCGTCACCATGTTGAGAAATTGATTGTTCACTTTCACTTTTCGAAACGACTCGGCAACAAGAGGGTCGTTCGGAGCACACTCGGGGAACCATGCATCAGACAATGGACACCCTTCTCGATGTTTTGTCGTGGACACCGCTTGCCGGTTTCATCCGAAGTTACCGAATTCAGCAATTGAATCAACGAACCGTCGAACTCAGATTGTCGAAAAAAATTGATGCCGTGTTTGAGAAGATTCTCAGGCGTCACTCGGACATGCTGTCTTGAACTGCAGATTCGCTCGAGATGACGAGGTTCCATGTGTATCGCTGAACGTTTTCCCATGGATCTCCTTCCTCAGTGATCTTCACGACAATCTTGTGCGTTCCTTCCTCAAGATCGGTGCCCAAATAAACAGAGAAGGGCTGATCCAAATCGCCGTGCGGTGTCAGATTAGGTGCCGATTTGTTGGATGTTGACGTACCGTTAGCGATTCGCTCAGCGTTGCTGTTCCAATACGAAATGTTGTCTTCCCGAATTGTTTCGTTGGCCTGATATTCTCGCGTTACTTCAACGACTGCTCCATCCGAGTTGACGTTATCCATCAACCCAAACAACAACCAAGCTTCACCTTCGAGGATTGGAGAACCTTCTGTGTACCACGTCAAGGTAGCACCTGACGTGGCCATACTGTGGGGATAAGCAAGTTCCTCACCATCATCAGCAACGACTGTCCATTTGCTCGCAAGTTCTGGTGCTGCGATGTCACCGAACGGTGGGTTGACCAAGAGAAACGAAAGTGCAAGGAACGTAAACGTGTGCAAAAATGCTGCCTTGAACCAGGTGCCGCCCCCGTAATGCTCGACAAATCGCTCCGGCATCACTGTGCGGTGGAGCGTCGGAATGAGGAAGATGCAGGTCAAGGGAAGAATGTACAAAATCTTAGAATTCTCAGGATCTGTTGAATCCATCAAGACGTAGCGCATCAGGAGCGTGATGGTCAGAGAAAACGCAAGAACGAGCCACATCGAGGCAGTGTCTGCCTTCTCTTTCTGAACGTGTTTGACAGGATCGAACGCTTCGATACCGAGGTTGCGTCCAGTTCGACGTACCTTCTTTTCCTTGTCCCCTCCTTGCGTTCGCTGACGACGTTCGCCTTGGGCCGCAGTCATCGCTGTCGAGAGGTCGACCATGCCCCTGCGGATGGGTGAGAGTGAATGAAGGATGCGGTCGATTTCCTTCTGTTTGAACCCGCATTCTTCAAATGGGGGTTTTCGCAGGCGAGGGCAGGCCGGGGTGGCGTAGTTGGTAGCGCGTCGGACTCATAGGGCAGCCTTCAAGGCGATCGTATGACGTGCAAAGCCCCTTGTGGTGTCTGAGACATCCGAAGGTCGCGGGTTCGAGCCC
>CALDQY010000024.1 GCA_937911445.1 uncultured Rhodobiaceae bacterium
TCAAACGATGAACTAACCATGACGACAATGAGTGATGATGGTGGAATCATATCCTCAACCAATATTGAAACTCCAACCATCCCCGTTCAACGCAAAGAGTCCATCGAAGACTTGGCCATGTTGAGTGGAGGAAGTGTTCAGGCGATGACAGGCTCTGTCACTGGAGGCTGCCCCGCTTGTGGTGCGAGTAATCCTCCGGCTGAACGCTATTGTCAATCCTGTGGTACCACACTTTCTGCTTAATTTCAACGTGAGGTTTTAGTGGAGCGCCTGTTGGCATCGATTGGGTGGAACGCTGGCAGACAAACGGGACTATTACGAAGTTCTCGATGTTGAGCGGTCAGCGACGGAAAAAGATCTGAAGAATGCATTCAGAAAACTCGCTCGACGCTATCACCCAGATCGAAGCGAAGAACCCGATGCTGAGGATAAATTCAAGGAAATTCAGGAGGCTTACGCTGTTCTCTCGGATCCAGACAAGCGTGCCCACTACGATCGATTTGGTCATGATAGTCCCGCTGGAAATCCCTTTGGAGGCTTTTCTGGAGGCGGATTCAACATCAATCTCGAGGATCTTCTTGGAGGTGATTTCTTTTCTGGATTCTTTGGTGGTGGCCGTGGTCGCGGCCGAGAGCGTCGCGGCTCTGACATCCTCGTTCGTCACAGTATCGAACTGGCCACGGTCTTGACCGGAAGTGAAGAATCGATTGAACTCGATTTACCTGCTGAGTGCAAGACTTGTTCAGGTTCTGGAGCAAAGGATGGTAAAACAACGACGTGCTCACAATGTCAAGGCCAAGGTCGGGTACGGGTTCGACAACAGATAGGTCCATTTGTCAACGAAGTTGTTCAAGATTGTCGCGATTGTGGAGGAAGTGGCTCGATGATCGATACACTGTGCACTGATTGTTCTGGCCGAGGCCATCGTGTTGAAGAGAAAACCATTCGATTCAACGTGCCGGCTGGAGCAGAACACGGCACGCGTCTACGGTTGCGAGGTCAAGGACAACCTGCGGAACGTGGCCAAGGCTCGCAGGGCGATCTCCTCATCGAGATTGAAGTACTCACACACCCTTGGTTCGAACGAAACGGTTCGGATTTGATTATGTCGCTTCCACTCGGTTATCCAGATTTGATGTTGGGGACGAAAATCAGCATCGATCACATTGATGGGAAGAAACTCGATATCGTGATTCCAGCGGGTTCTTCCGCCGGTCACACCCTTGAAATCAAGAAACGAGGTTTACCTCACATGCGAAGGAGTGGTCGTGGTGATGTGGTTGTTTTGCTCAAACTTCACGTTCCTGATAAGATTTCGAAGGCAGATAAGAAGCAGCTTGAATCGATGAAATCAAGTCTTAACCCAAGTGATCAAGTACAACGAATCCTTGATGATGCATCCGAACGAAGGGCGAATGAATGATTATTCCTCTTCTTCAAATCGGACCAATGCAGTAGGAATTCTCATGCCTCTTGGCACACCATCGACGTGGCCATTGAGTTCAACATCGACTTGTGTTGCTTCTCCTGCAAGATCAATGGTAAGGAAGATTGTCGTTCCTTTAGCAATGGTATCAACAAAGACCTCCTCGCCTTGATACAAGAGTCGTGGTTCAACATGTTCTACAGACAATGCTTGACCGTATGGTGCATCGAAGCGGAATGCGGAAATGTCCCACGTTTCGTTTTCTGTGTTCAAACCAACAAGGAGTGGCCAATTCCCAAGTGACTTTGCCAGACGTGAATCAAGATTCCACACTGCAATGGACGTTCCATCGGTTGTGTAGGAACGTTGGGGCTCACCCCATGAGGTGATTGCAGATTCCCATGGAAGGGTTGCTACAGCTTCCAAGGAACGGACCAATGATTTTCGTGTTTGCTCCGGTGTTTCAGTCCCTTCATCGAGCAGATTTGTTAACATGGCTAGGCGCTGTTTCATCGCACCAATACGAGCCGCATGGCGTCGAGTCTTTCGCATAGCATACACGAGGTAGATGGCCGGCAACATCATGCCAAGCCCAAGAATCCAACGAACAGTGGTTCCCCAAAACTTTGCTTCATCGGATGGAGCAAACCATGGTTCTTCACCAATCTCAGTGGTCACTTTTGTGATATCAATGCTGTATTCTAGTCCCTGAAGATCGTTGCCCCAATTCTCATTTTGGAGGATTGAATCGTTGACGTGGTAGAACTCAATGAAATGCAATCCTGGTCCCAATGTGATGTACAAATCCATGTCGTGTGTGTAGAGGTCGGGGGACAGTTCGTGTTCTGACAGCAACTCCATTGTTTCTTGGTCCAATTCTTGAACGACACCTCGAAGGTCGGGACTGTTACCATCGATAACGATGTGGAGTCGATGTTCTGAATCAACCCAACCATCAACTGAAATGAGGTACACATCGGATGTATCCATCGTTGCTAAGGACAGTTCGCCCGAATAGTCATTGGTATTTTCAGCATAGAGAATCGGCCAATTGGTTTGGTCAAGACTCGATGGGCGATAGGCTGGGGCGTCATGTGTCGTATTGCCATCTGCTGTGGATTCCAAGGTGACGTCAACCCAGTGGACATTGCTTTCGATGTTGAGCATCGCCATGGTCGTATTTGGATAAACGTAGATTCGCTCTACTGTATTTCGCTCAACGAAGACCTCCGGCATAGCAACCCATGCGTCACCGATACGAAGCGAAACGCTTGCAGTGACATCCACAATCACCGGTGAAAGCTTGATCACTCCCGTTGAATCGATTGCAAAGGCACTCTTGGACGATCCATGACCGATTTGAGAGAATTGTGATGTGTTCTCATCAACGGCCATGGTCAGTTGAGCGTCATGAATCGTGCGTTGGATGGCATAGGCCGAGATTGGGGCAGAAGTCGATGCTTTGACGATGATTCTGCCATCTTCAGCAATGTCCAGGTAAATTGTATCTTCCATGGTGTTTGGGTTTGTGGCGGTCATGGTTTCAATCACAGCATCAAGAAGTTGTTCTTCGGTTTCAGTTTGCATGTAGAAATCAAACCGAATCGAATCGGATGCGTGATGGAGTGTCAATTCAACGGTTTCATCTGCATGAACTTCGAATCCATAATATTCTTCGGAATCCGATTTGACCGCACCTGCATCAAAACCAAGCGATGCATAATCTCCGTTGAGAATGGTTTGGAGATTGCCTCGATGCATATCGAGACACGCACTGGGGTTCTCGCATCTGTAAGAATCGACCAAATCGATTGTTGAATCCGGACTCGGTCGTTGGTTGAGATGCATTTCGTCTTCAGCAACAAGTACAGAGGTTGAAACCGTCTCTGCAGTGGCTGAAGAGATTGTGACTTGGACCGAAGTCGCTTCAGTCGCTTCGTAGGTAACCGAGGTGGAGGATGAGATGCTCGTATCTCCTGCATCGAGTTGAACTTGGCATGAACTGCAACCAACGTTGATAGAGACGATTGCTCCCTCATCGACGTCCATTGTTTGCTGGTAGCTTTCACCTGATTCAAGCGTGACCATCTGCAAGCGACCATCGATGATGAACTCGTCCGATGCTTCATCAGCGTGAACACCGTTTGTGAAACTCAAAAGAAGAAGTCCAACAAAAACCAGTGGCATCACCCGATGCTTGGTCGTGTTATCCTCCATGTTGATTGCTCGAAGGCCTAGTCTTTCAACACTTTCTTCGCAATCGGTGGCATCTTTGAAAAACAAACCACCTCAGCAGGCAACATGGCAGAAGGACTTGGTCGCACGGTTCTTCACCGTCACCGCTATGGCCGTGTGTGGGGTTTAGGCGACCGTTCATCGCCAGCAGTAAGAACGCCTGCCCTCATATCAACGGATGATGATGACGATGTGTGCAGAGGTATTGCTGCGTTTCATTGTACGCAAACGCGCACCATTCCTGCTGAAATGACCATATCGACTCAGTTTGCTTTGATGCCACCAACGTTTGATCGCCCTGGACCTCGCATGACAGCATCGGTCGGTCATGTTCTTCCACCTTCGCTTGAAGAGGCAAACGCTGGAGAATCCGCAGATTCTGGTCCGCTCTTGCCGGTGTCTTGGCAACGTTTGCATCACGACCCATCGTTGTTGGATACCGATTTGCAACCCAACATTGTCGTCCTCGTAGATGCTATTCAACTTGCAGCTCAACCTGCAAAACTCGTCACCGCAATTCAAACGCTGAAGCATCGATTTCCCGGGGCGCTGTTGTGGACGCCGGGTTTAGGTGGTCCAGACAATGCTGCAGTTCTTGCATGGTTTGGAGTTGACTTATTCGATACCTCCAGAACACGATTTGCTTTGAGTGCAAATCACCTCTTGACCGCTTTTGGCCCAAGGCAACCTCTCGATGGTGAATCCTTCAGCATGGACGTTGCTTTGCATCATTATCAACAGGCACTACGTTCTGTTCAATCAGCCATCGAAACAGGAACTCTGCGTAATCTTGCTCAACAACAGAGCCTCAACAGTCCGCGTCTTGTCGAGCACATGCGCCATTTCGATGCACTGATGAACGAAAAATCGGATGTTCTTCGGGCCCATCCATCTGGCCTGGAAACGATTGAATTCATGGCACAGGAAAGCCATCTTGATGCCGAAGTAGCGTCATGGGTCGAATACATGATACAACACTATCAGACTCCAGATGGGCTGGACAACGTTCTCGTGCTGTTGCCATGTTCGGACAGAAAACCGTATCGCTTGTCAAAATCGCATCGAAAATTCATCAATGCCATTGGTAGCAATGCGTGTCATGAGGTCATGGTCACCTCACCACTTGGTCTTGTTCCTCGAGATCTTGAAGATGTCTGGCCGGCTGGGTTCTACGACATTCCTGTAACGGGTGATTGGACGCAAGATGAACGAGATCGTGTGCAAAGCATGGTCGAATCACTTGTGAAACGGCACAATTATTCTTGCATCGTCAATCATAGTGGCATCCCCCTTGATGTTGAAGGCATCGAGGTTATTGAAACGCGTCAAGGTGAATCCTCTGGTTCACGTGGAGCATTGCAACGTCTTTCCGATGCAGTCCTCCATTGCAAGCAAACGATTGACTTACGTCGTCGTAAAGGTGAGTCAATCAATCTGGATCGATTCAAGAGCATTTCGAGATATCTCTACGGGAGTGATGCATGGTTGAGCGATTGCCGAATCCGTGGAAAACCTCCACGCTGGAGAATTGAAAAAGATGGCAAGCAGATCGCTCTTTGGTTGTTTGATCGAGCAGGATTTTCGTTCAGTAAAGATGCCATTCCATTGTTGTTTGAACAGAGCATTCTCCCAACAGTTACGCTTCGTTCTGGCATCAAATGGAAAGGCGATCTCCATCTAGGCATCATCGATTCGTTTGAACAAAACATCCGTCGCGGACAAGATCTCCTGGTCTTGCAGGACGGTGAAGCAGTTGGTTCTGCAAGAGCGCTTGCTCCGGGTTGGGAATGGGCTGGAACACCTGGTCGTTTAGCAAAAATGCATCAAAAGCGATGACCTGTTGAAGCGATGTGGTTAAGAAGGGTAAGCAGGTCGCAAGATTGCTCCGAGTGGTCCATATGGCACGAATGTATTCATCTCGAAAAGGAAAAAGCGGTTCTTCCAAGCCGTTCATGACAGAAGCATCTGCTTGGTCCAACACCGACGCTAAGGAGGTTGAATCCTTGGTTGTCAAGTACGCAAAAGAGGGCATGAGCACCTCTCAAATCGGTATTGTCCTTCGTGACAAGCACGCAGTTCCAAACGCTCGCCTGGTTCTAGGAAAGCGCATTGGAGCCGTTCTCGCTGAAAACGACCTTGGCGGTTCGTACCCAGAAGATTTGATGAACCTCATGCGACAGGCTGTCGCTATTATCGACCACCTCACAACCAATCATCGTGACATTCACAACAAGCGCTCCCTTGAATTGACGGAAGCAAAGATCCGTCGACTTGGCAACTACTACAAGGCTGAGGGCAAACTCTCCGCTGATTGGAAGTACAAGCGCGACCAACTCCGACTCATCGTCGAGTGATTGGGAGCATTCATTTGTCTCGGGGTCAAGGACCTCATGAGACGGACATGAACGACCTGCGCAAAGCACCTTTGTTTGCATCGCTTAACGATGTCATCAATGATGCAGTTGCTTTCCTTCAATCCGATCCGTTGCTTCTCGTAACGACAGCTGATTTGACGTCTGTCCTTGCTCTCGGTTTTTTGGAATCTGCGCTCCTCGATCGGGGCATTTCGTATTCACGGAGAATCCTTCCACCAAATTCACACATTCCACCGGATGAAGTTGATTTGGTACCGAAGCAATCTGGCGTCAATGTTCTGTTTATTGATCCTTGGAACCGGGTCGAAACGAGCATGGAAAATACCTTCATCATTGCTCCAAAGCCGGTTGAGGTCGAGTTTCGAAACTCACCGACATCGAGGAGAGGCCGAGTTGATGCTGTCTTGCAATGTGCCGTCATAGCTTCCGTACTTGCCACGAATGGTTCCCGAACCAAACGTTGTCGTCCTTACGCTGGTTGTGGACAATGGTTGATGGAAAGCCTCGATACGACCATCGATCCAATTCACACCATGGTTCGTGATTTTCTACGTGACGAAGGAACCATCCAGGTCTTACCTTTGCCAGAGATTCCCGATGCAAGTGTCGCCATGATGCCTCTTGCATCACCACGCCGGCTGAAACGGTTGCAGAAACTCTGGATGGAAATGGACGCACCAACACGAGCTCAGGCTCTGTCTGAATTTTCCTTGCCTTTGCTCTCAAGCGAAGGGCTCTCAACTGCACGTCTTGAGGAGTTGATTTGGAAGCGAATGCGTATTCCAAACGAGTCAACGGATTTGGCAACTTCTCTTTACAGATTGACAAAAGCATGGCCGGAACAAGCCGATGCTGCTGTCCTTCATGCCGGACGATTGGCTGATGAAATCCTCAAAACCGGCCGACTAACACCATCGACGGATTGAAACATCAAAAGGTGCTGGGATTATCATGGCGATTGAACGATTACTCACAGGTAGCATCCGAGAACGTGTTCAGGATTTGATGTCCACGGAAGATCTGATTATCGAATCGTTCAAAGACATCGTCAAGGATGAGCTCAAGGCACACATTCGAAATAAGATCGAAGAGGACCCAGATCTTCATGCTGAAATCAAAGAAGCGGTTGCTTACTACTTCCATCAGAAGGCACGTTCCGTCTACGCTGAACTCAAGGCAACCCGTGCTGCGACTCGACTCGGTCTCCGACTTTTGCCTGATGAATTGCAAGGTGAAGTTGGTGAGGCTTTGATTGGCCTTTTCGAAAAGGAACTTGGAACACTTTTGGACAAAGCGCTCTGAGGCCAAATTTAACGAAGTTTTGTACAATACAGCGTTGATGTTATACGCCTCTTTCGTAACCGGGTGATGTGGAGAGAATGCGTGGTCGAGTCTTCTTTCTGTTGAGTTGCTTTTTGCTCTCACTCTTTGCACCGTACTCTCCTCTTAGTACAACGGCACGTGCAGAAGATACCAAAGTATGCTGTGATGCGACAGAAATTGACCTCTATCTCCTCGGCGACTCAGATCAAACACTCACTCCGTTTACCGATTTGTTTTCTGAAACTTCTTCCTCAGCATCATTCGAAACAGCCATTACATCCTCCGAGCAAATTGGTAAGTGGAGTCTTGAATCCGCATGGCCTGGTACTGTACCCGAATCCACTTGGACGGTTGAGATGGATTACACCATCTCCGATGCTGGTGGTGCCAACGTCAACATGTCTGCTACGGTGACAATCGGTGGCTCTTCGTTTACTGCTTTCCTTGGGACGGCAGAGTCCCTGTTCGTGCCTCAAGGATCTGGAACACTTTCCATCGATGTCCCAGTTGAACAAGTACCAGTGAGTGGAACTTCTGAGATTTCTGTCAGTGTTAGTGCACGAAACTTCGTTTTCACAGTTCCTGCATCGGGTGCGAAAGTGGAATTTTTCTGGGGCAGTGAAGAACATGATTCCAAACTTACTGCTGAATTGCCGATCGTTGATCTCACACTCGACCAACCCGAGGTCGAGGGCGACTTAGTCTACCTCGCTGCCCGTATCGAATCCCCTTTCGGGATGGAAGCACTTGTGTTTTCAAAATCCATTTCTCTGAGTGTCAATGGCGTTGAATTGACCGTTGACCCAACAGAGGTCCTCGAAGGCGAAGCTATCCTTGTTATTTGGACGTGGGATGGGGCTGCAGGTGGCATTGAAACCGTTGGTGTATCTGTCTCTTACGAGCTTCAAGCAGGTCTTATCTTGACGGGGTCGACGAATTTTGAGATTGAGACGTTCGATGGTTCAGGAGATGGCGGCGGCTATTATCCTCTCAATGAACCATTGCGAACCAACGGTAAGGGTTCACCACTCGATATTTCAATCACGATGGAACTTGAGTCGGAGGATGGTGGTCTTCGGCTGGCTCAGACTACGATTTTGACCATCGAAGGTGAAATGGCCTTTTGGATGCGGTGGGGATTGGACCATCTAGGTGACGAAACCATTCCACTGTCCAATGTTCTGAAGAACTTCGATGGTGGGAACGTTAACGATGACGAGCGTGGAAGTCGTGTTATTGAGAATGCTGAAATCAGTCAATTCGAGAACTTCATGAGTTCGTATTACATCACATACTTCCAGTTTGGTCTTGGTTTGGAATCCGAAGAGATCGTGGGTGATCTCTCCGATGCACAGACCTTTGCCATTACACTGGATCTGATGGGAGAAAACCGTGTCCGTAATGCACCAGTTAAGTTGAGGATTGATTCCCTCACACCGATTGTTTCTGGTTCGGAGTACCGTATCCTTGACAGTGCGTTCATGACCTCACAACCATCACCGTTGTGGTCGTCCTACGATTTGCTCATTAACATAAAATCGAGTGGATTTACTTCGTTCACCAACATGGATGTCTTACAAAATGATGACATCGAAGTGACCTATCTTCGATTCCCGTGGGGTGAATCAGCAACAATCTCAGTTCAAGATTTGACACAGTCCGATAACTTCAGGATTGAATCACGACCAACAACTTCCATTCTTCATGCACCTCTCAGTTTGACACTGATTATGACACTCATGCTTGCAGGAGGCCTCTTTGTAGCCTTTAGAATGGTGAGAAATCGTTCCAAGTATCCAATCATGATCGAAATGATTCTCGTTCCAATTGTGTTTTTGTTGCTCTTCTTTGCATTCGAAGCAGTCTACATTTTGGGCTCAAGCGGTGGAATCGTTCTCATCTGGTGGGCGACTGCCGTCATTTCACCTCGAACTCGCCCTCCGGGTGGATCGAATGCAAAACCACAGATTGTTGTCGAAAACTTCCCTACAATCGCATGTCCTCAATGTCAGACTTCAAACCCAGTCACCTCCGATTTGCGCCCAATACGGATACAATGTACGGGTTGCGACCGCATCATCAAAATCGTCGCCTAGGGTCAAAACCCTCTTGAACGGTCACGTTCAGCAAGGAACATGAGCGAAACTGTTGCTGATTTGGAACTGGATGATGAACACGTTACCATTGGTTTGGATGATACACTCGTAGAAGGATGCAAACGTCTTGTAAGCATTCCATCAGGGATTCTCATCGTTTTGGATGATGATGACCAAGTCAAGGGAGTTATCGGACAGCGTCAAATGCTGAAGGCCATCGGTAACGGTGTTGATGTTAACGAGGCCACATGCAAGGAAGTCATGGAAATGGATGTCCTCAGAGTGTCCATGTCCGATGCCATTCCAGACGTCATCAAGTCTGTCAACGAACGTATGCCACAAGCTGTCGTCGCCGTTGACGAGAATGGTGCATTTGAGGGCTACTTCTCACCTGATGATTACCGTCAAGCACAATCGATTCTTTCATCGAATCCCTCTCTCGGATCGCTTTGAGTGTTATCGCAGTTAGGTCAATATCGGTTGTGATGATATGGACATTAACGTGGAAGAATTAATCGCAGGCTTATTCTTTCTCGCCTATGTTGTGTATGGTCCATTAGTTAAAGGTGGCTTTTGGAAACAAAATTGGACCAACAAAGGTGGTCGTTGGGTAACCGCTGCAGAAGGTCCAATCTTCTTTGTATGCATGATCATCCTTTTCCTAACTCTTGGTGTCGTGTTGACGCTTGAAGGATTGAATGTCATTTAGTCGAGAACTTACAATGCCTATCTACGTTGAGAAGGGTACGCTTCAATATGGCCCACTGCAAGCCCTTGTAAACAGGGTTGTTGAACACAAGGGTGTTATGGAGAACCCATGGATATACGCCATAATCACTTATTGTAAGCAATCAGATTTGTCCCCAAGCAGAATCAAATAACATGTCGTGAAAGTCCTATTATCGTCAATGAAATGATATAATTAAGCAACCAGCGGTTGTTATGGCGACTGAATCATTGGCACCAGTCGCAGCGATTACGGACTTGATACTTGGTACCCTGACAATTATCTTGGCCAACCGAGCCGTTAATCATGACCAGCACAAGCGTTTTACGGCCCTGCTCTTCGGATGGACGTTCATCTTCATAGGTGCCTACTACATGATCATCTCCTTGATTGAATTGCAGTATCCCGACGGTGTATTCGGTTGGTCGCTGATTCAATTTGGTACGTTCGCACCAACGAGCGACGGGACGTTTGATGCTCTGGTGTTCATGCTTTATGGCCTTCAAGCAGGCATCAACATTCTCACATTGGCGTTGGCACTTCACCTACCGTTTGACTTGGGGGCTGGTCGTGGTTGGAACTCAGCCATCATTGGCGGTGTTGGAGCGTATTGCATTGTCATGCCCATCGTCATCTTGTTTGGTGGATTCTCCATTACCGTTATTCAAAGTCTCATGATTTTTGCTACTGCAGCCATCTGGACTATGATTTACATCCGAGGCATCGTTGCTGAATTGGTCAACGGTGATGAAGAGGCTCGCTCTGCATCCAAAGGTGCCGGTCTATTGCTCATCGCCTTTTACTCAGGAACGATGATTTGGTGGCTTTCAACGGTCATGCTAGCCAACAACGAATGGTTTTCTGGCGTCATAGCGCAAATGTCTGAGTCTTCGTCCATATTCTACCTCCTGGGCGTGGAGACCTTGTGGGTGGCCGGGCTCATGCCGCTGATGGTGGTGTTCCTCGGCGAAGGGTATAGGACATTCAAAAAAGGGTCCTCCCTTCTCTCCGTGGTTATTTTCGTTGTCGCCGTTATTGGCTTCATCAACTACTTCATTGACATTGCCGTGTCTGATATCTTGGTCAGTTGCTATGAAACCGAATGCCAAGAACTTCCTGCCGCTTACAGAGTTTGGGAAACGCTCACCACCGGTGTACTTTCCTTCCTCTTCGTTCCAATGCTTTTCGTCTACATCCTGATTCAGTACCGGTTGATCGACACGAGTTTGGATGAAAACCGCAACCTGTTGCGCATGATGATTCTCCTGCTTCTTCTCATCGTTTCCTCCAGCTTCATCGAAATGATTCAGTCCTTGATTCCTGTGCCCCAAATGGTCACCGCCTCGCTGCTAGCTATCGCAGTCGCTTTTTTCATCGGTTGGGAGGAGCGAATCACTGGTTGGTTCGTCAATGAAAGCACCGATGGAAAAATCGTTTCAGGAGACGACATCCTCACTCAATCCTTCAGTAAATTCACGGTTTTGATGTCAATCGTTTTGATTTACATCATCGCTATCAGTTGGCTCTTTGCCGCTATGGGGGTGGGTGCATGAGTGGCAAGGAAGTTTCGCCGGAATTTGATTTCACGGCCTTCACCGAACTACTTGACGACAGGGCAAGCAACATCACCATGGGCGTAGTGCTCACTATTGTGGCCGTGGTCCTGACTTACACCACCGTGGATTTGGCCAACCTAAACGAAGAGGTACGTGGCTTGGTGGACGGTGATAACAACTGGGACGTCTCGTTTGAGATTCAATCAATGACGTTTCAAGAAACCATTGTCATGGTGGACGGTGAACAACGTCAATTGGACTTTGATGTTGATCAAAGCGATCTCCCCGAAGGGTTTCGCGTAGGTCAGATTAGAGCCACTGTTTCCTACGGTGAAACTTCGGGCCTTCCTGCTGACCCTGCTGACTCTGTGGCTGCCAATGTTCTCCAAACGGACATGCAAGCACAATGGAATGACAACAATAACACCCTTTCAGGATCTTCCAACGATGCAACCGACATCGAACTGATTCTGCGCACCCATCCTGGATTCACTGGTCAGTCCGTCAACGCCACTGGCATCAATGAGTATCAAGTGCTTCAGCCCTGGCTGATTGAGGGCTTTGGCACGGGTACCTTTTCGGTCGTCGTGGAATTGAACACACAATCTCCCCCGTTCCTCAATGATAGTGATGAAGAAATTGTGGTGAACGTCGAAGTCGTGATGTTCAAGCCTTCAGCGACACCGACATGATCTCCATTCTCGTGAGTCATGAAATCAGCGAATCGGTTTTGAGAGTCTTCAACAATTACAAAGGGTTCGTAGAGGGCCATACTGAACCGTAGACATGAATGTGGGTGTATACAAGGGGGCCCCTCGTATGCGTATATGCCTTCATGGGTACCGTTGTAGTCGCCCGCATACACAA
>CALDQY010000025.1 GCA_937911445.1 uncultured Rhodobiaceae bacterium
AATATGTCTATGTTGCAGGAGTGTGTGCTGTCACCATGGCGGTCGTTACCTTGCTTGGAATCGCCCAAGACGGAGGGCGCCCGCAGCCAGGGTGCACCCGTCCATGTTGCGAAAATCTTGGAAGTGAAGATTTCAGAAGTCCTGTTTCACTGAGCATCCAAACCTCAGCAGGAAAAACCATTCTTGTCGAAGCGACAAGAGACTTAGGACGTCAACTCCGATTCATTGGAAACCCTTCCGTTGACCACCTTATTCTGACACATGCCCATCTTGGGCATGTGGATGGGTTGGGTCTGTTCGGTAGAGAAACCATGTCGGCTCGAAACATCCAACTCCATTGCAGTCCATCCATGCAATCCCTCGTCGAGAGAACTCCAGCATGGAACCAGTTGTTGAAACAAAATGTGTTTCATTTCGCTTCATTCCCTCGTATCGAAATTGATGATGTTGCGGTTGAGTTCCACAAGGTACCACATCGGGATGAATTGTCAGATACACATGCAATCATTGTTCGTGGCAAGACGAAATCGATTCTCTTCCTATCCGATCATGACACCTGGAGAGAAACGCTTGATGCATACAAATGCGAGACAATACGTGAATTCCTTACTCAACTTAACGTCGACATTGCGTTGCTTGATGGAACATTCTGGTCTGGCGACGAATTGCGAGGGCGCGACATGAATGTTGTACCACATCCAACTGTACAGGAATCACTTGAGCGATTGGGTATGCGAAAGGAAAAAGATCCACAAATTGTGTTCTTTCATTTCAATCACACAAATCCATTGCACAACTCGAATTCGGAAGAATACAGTACTCTCAAAGAATTAGGCTGGGACGTTGGTTTTGAAACCCAACAGTTCACTCTTTGACTTCTGTTAACGTATAGTCGAGCGCAATCAGGTAGACTGTCCAATCAACGGATTCATCGGAATCGCCATTGCTGCATGGGAATGGTACGGTTGCGCCTCCATCGTTCACAGTTACTGAAATTGTGAACGAATATTCTCCGATGCCGAAGTCTCCTCCATCCAGTAATTGGTTAAGTTCGTTTGACGAGCTATTCGTAGTAGAACCAATCAAATCAATTTCGATCCAATATTCTGAAGATTGAAGATTTTGTTGGGTCCCCGAATTTGCCACTTGAATTTCTTTAATTCCACCATTGTAGGCAACTTCATCGTCTTCCGTTGAGGCACCAAAATTGCAAGCCTGTTCATTATCGGTGTGGCTTGTAGTTATTTGAAATCCGACTATGTTAAGCCCATTCAAATCAACTACATCACTGGAAGCTGAAACCTGAGCGCTATCTGAAATCACTTCAGTCCCCGACCCAATTTCAATAAGGGAAAAATTCCCATCTATTTCATACATGGCGACCCTGTTTGCATCCGAATCTCCATCACCGTCTGGTCCATAGACTGCATAAGTCACTTCAGCCATAGCAGCGAGACAGAGGGCAATAACACCGAATGTTATGAATCGGTCCTTTCTTGCTTCTGTCATTTCAAATCGTCCAAATGGATTGGAGGCAGACTCTTCACGGGTAGCGCACATGATGAAATGCGCAATGAACGCAGATCCGACGCCAGGGACGGATGGGAAAACATCCTCTCCAAGACCAAGCACCGTCCAAACGATGACACCCGTGAAGGCTGAAATCATCATGACAATCGAGTGGAACGTGTCGGGCTTGTAACCAGTCCAGCGAACGATGAGAAGTGGTACGAAGATGCCACCAAGGCCGTAGACTGCAAGAACGACCAAGGCGAAAACAGAATCGCCACCTGGCACGTAAAGGCCTCCGACCGAAATCAATGTTGCAGCAGCAGCGACGTACAATGTAACGATCTTGGTTGTCTTGTGATCTTCTCGCCATTCTGGTTTGATGTCATCGGTTATCGCTGCAGTACAGGCAAGCACCTGACTGTCCGCTGTTGACATGGTTGCAGCAAAGATTGATGCTAGGATCATCCCAACACCAAGAGCGGGAAGTGTGTCCATAGCGAGGGCAGGCAGGCCGAGTTCGGCATCAAAATCACCGTCTGTAAACAAGACTCGGCTAGCGAGTCCGACGATGAACATCAGTGCAATGAACGGCGTTTGCCAAACGAAAAACCAAATCATGGCCTGCTTTCTATCCTTATCGGATTTGAGCGTCATGACTCTCGATACAACCTGAGGCTGACCTGCAACGCCCAATCCACCAAGGAAGAATGCAAGCAGATAAAGTGAGATGCCCAATGAGATATCCGTCGGTAGGAAA
>CALDQY010000026.1 GCA_937911445.1 uncultured Rhodobiaceae bacterium
GTGTGATTGCGTTGGTAAAGAAGCGACCATTTTCGATGCGGTGAATTTCGTACGTTGCCATCTTCAGCTGATCAAGAAGCAACCCATCGGTCGTCTCAATGTTTCTCCATTGTAAAATTGTTGATTCCGAATCAGGGAAGAATTCGGCCCATGTTTCACGCGCTTCCAGGGTCTCATCATCTTCTTCAGCGGTAACCGATTGCAATGGAAATGCAAGAATGAGGAGAAGTATGAGGCCAATGGCTTGCGTTCTCATGGTGACAATTCGCACTGCATCCATTATCAGCGTGTCGCATTGTTGATGATACATCTAATCGATGAAACCGAGCGTATCGTCCAACATGTTGAGTGCATCGTCAAGATCTGGTAATTCTTCAGGAGCCTCACCAGTGCTCTGGTGAACATCCTGAACCGGAGCAATGGATTCTGGAAGTGGCCCGTCGTTGGACAACCAGTCTTTCCACAATTGGCTTCGTCCTTGACGACGAGCGTCCATGGTCATCCAAAGTGCTTCAAGTCGCTCTGGTTTGAGCAATGGAAGATGCTTTGCGAGACGCTGCGGGTGGATTTCATCCATGCGCATGAGCAATTCTCGCAAGCGAATTTGGACGACTTCATCCCCGTCGTTCCATAAAGAAGGGATAATCTCTCGAACATCGTCTGGATAAGCCTCGACATAATCACGCAGGCTGAGTACAATGTTTCTTCGAACGATAGGAACCTCATGGTCAAGCAAAGAAGCAAGACGGTCTGCCCAGACGTCTTCATCGAGGAATTTCAAATCACCAACCGTTGCAGAGGCTGCTGCGAGAACGCTTTCGTCCTCGTCCTTCAACATCTCATCAAGGAATGGTACGGCTTCCCAACCAGTTCGTCGGAAAATTCGTGTCAAAACATCCGCCATGCCACGTCGAAGGAGCAGTTCTTCACGCCCATGTAGGATTTTTGCAACGTGTAGCCCTTGTTCCTGATCGTATTCGAGGAGCCGAGCGAGACAGAGAATGACCTTGGAAGCAACCTCCTCATGTTCATCTTCAGCTCTTCGGACGAGAATGTTCACCAATCCGAGTGGTTCGATTAACGCAGGTCGCTCAAGAAGAAGTTTGACCCATTCCATCAGCAACAAACGGCGGTCTAATTCATCGTTTTCCAGACAATTCAGTAGCCACGTAGCAGCCTCGACGCCCGCATCATGCGCAACAACCGAGGTCGTCCTTGGGACGACTGCATTCGGATTCCATCCCATGTTCTGCGGCCCATCCTCGGGTTGTGTATGCCACGTACCCGGGCGTTCAGCTAACGCAATGGATTCGACCAGATGGTAGCCTTGGTGAACAGGTTGACCATATGGAGTCGAAGCAAGTCCATTGACAAGGGCAACGGCAAGCCACCACCGATCGGTGTTCGGAGCGCTCGGGTCAAACGCTTGAGCCAACCAATCGGTTGCAATGCAGAACAGCATACGTTGTGCCACATCATCGGTACGACGTCCCAGCCATTTTTGGTGGACTTCGAACGGGTCGTCGCTCAGATTCATTCGATGGGGCACGATGAGGTCGACAATCGTCGAGAGGTGTCGATCAAACATGCCCACATCAGCATGCAGCATGGAGAGACCCTGAGAAATCAAATCTTGATCACGTTCTGGGCTTCGAGGAGGGAAATCCGGATCTGTGATGGGGGGAGGAGGAAGAGGCCATACTTTGGTCCCATCCTCAAGGGCCTGAACCAACTTTGTAGCAACAACCTCAAACGTTGCTTTCGCAATTGCATCACGGCTCTTGCTCATGAAGAACCCTCCTTTCCTTAAATGTCCAATTCGATGTTAAGGTTCTGAATCAGTTCCTTGTATCGGTTACGGATGGTAACTTCGGTAACACCAGCGACTTCTGCAACCTCTCGTTGTGTGCGACGCTTTCCGCAAAGAACAGATGCAATGTAAATAATCGAAGCAGCGATACCAGTTGGTCCACGACCGCTGGTCAATTCCTTTTCTTGAGCAGCCTTGATCAATTCGTAGGCTTTTGCTTCGACTTCAGAATCCAATCCAAGACCGGAGCAGAATCGAGAGATGTAATCTTCAGGCCCGGTTGGCATGATTTTCATCTTCAGTTCACGGACCATGAAACGGTATGTACGTCCGATTTCCTTTCGTCCGGTTCGGGATGCTTGGCCAATTTCATCGAGTGTTCGAGGGACACCACATTGACGACATGCAGCATAGAGGGAGGCTGCGGCTACACCTTCAATCGATCGTCCGCGAATGAGACGTTTGTCGACAGCTTTCTTGTAATTGACAGCAGCTGCTTCACGAACCGTCTTTGGCAATTCAAGGCGGCTTGCCATTCGATCAAGTTCAGCCAATGCCATAGCGAGGTTACGCTCTGTCGCATTGCTGACGCGACTACGCTTCTGCCACTTTCGCATTCGGTAGAATTGAGAGCGATAACGAGAATTGATGGTTTTTCCAGAGTAATCCTTGTTTTGCCAATCAATATCAGTCGAGAGACCTTTGTCGTGAAGCATGACCGTCATTGGTGCACCAGTACGAGCCCTTTGGTCACCTTGTTCAGGAGAGAACACTCGCCATTCTGCACCTTGATCGATAACGTTGTCTTCCAAGACAAGCCCGCAGTCGTCACAGGTGACTTCTCCACGGGTCTCGTCTCTCGTTAGGCTTCGTCCACCACATTCTTGGCACTTTACAATGTCTTCAACTTGCTGATCATCCATAACATCTCACCTCATGAATATTGAGAAATAGATATATCAACGATTGGTATGGTGTTTTTAAACCTTATCGTTCAATATTTTTGTGGAGTATGAGAGTAGGACAGCGAATTGGTTAAACCTCAATGGCTTGTGTGAATATTAGGGATGGAGATGCAGGGGGTGCCAGATTCGATTTCGCTCACACCCGGTAAGCGGATTCTCTTCCTCACCAAAGACCTCGATTTGATTCGTCAGCAATTGTATGAAGGCCTCAATTTGCGGATGGAGGATCTGCGTGTGGAAGACCTCCTCGACGACATCAATACCGATGTCATGACACCAGCATGGGTTTGTTTTGATCATGAACCAGCCATGATTGCAAAAAACGCATACGCTGGATTGATGCAAAACGGACTTCGCGTGTTCAACGAGAATGCGTTAATCAACGGTAATTTCGAAGTGATTGTTTCCGGTCAGAGGAAGGGTACTGGTTCGAGCCGTGAAACGGCAGCACAGTGCGAACGATGGGCGGGTATCCGAATTGTTATCGCCGCTTCCTTCGCTCCGATCCATGAACGAAACAACATCAACCTCGGTCAACTCATGGGCGATCACGCAATGTTGGAGCGTTTACAAAACGGTGAATCCCTGCCATTAAGCGAGTTCACGTCACAATACGATGACGTTACGGCACTCATTCTCGAGTCTGGGGGTCTGTTCGAATTTTCCAAGCGTCTCAGCAACGGTGAAATCGAACTACCTAAACTCTCAACCGAACAACACCCAATGACAATGGCAGAGAAAATCATCGCACGAAATCTCGTCGGCCAACCAGAAGGCGCTTGTGTCAAGCCTGATGATCCAGTGATTGCTCAGGTCCAAGGTGGCTATTCCCACGAATTTACTACGGCACAAGTCCACACATTCCTTCAGGAAACATATGGAAAAGATTACCAGTTGACAAATCCGCAAAAATTTGGCGTCTTTGAGGACCACCTGTTGTATGCACATCACAATCCAAAATTTGTGCCGTTCATGCACAAGGTCGAGACCCTGCGTGAATTGCAGAAAGTCTTCCAAGCTCACACCGGAGTGCGTGATTACTCAGCAGTCGATGGAGTATCGCCCGGTATCTGCCATCAAGTAGCACGCGAAGAGTTCATCGAAGTCTCCGATTTCATTCAAGCAACAGACTCGCACACGTGCATGGGCGGTGCATCAAATGCACTCACATGGGGCGTTGGAGCCACCGAATATGCCAACCTTGTTTCCGCAGGATTCACCTTTGTCAAGGTCCCTGAATCAATTCGATTTGAATTGTCAGGGTCGCTCAACGAGGGGTGTACAGCGAAGGACGTCATCCTCCACATTCTTGCAGACCATGCTCGAAA
>CALDQY010000027.1 GCA_937911445.1 uncultured Rhodobiaceae bacterium
GGCCCATCCACTTCCAGCAAGCATACCAAGGCCATTGACAACATCGAACGAAAGAAGGAGTGTTGAAATGGCCAAAAAGCGTAATTGAGTATCCAAAGAGTACGGCATGAGCTTTTCCAGTCGTTCTTCATCTTGGACATTCATCCGCATGATGCCATAGGTTTCTGCCAGCCAAAGGACGTAGATGATCGCGCCGGAGAACAGCATTGAGTATCCAAAGATCTCACCTGTGAAGTAGCCTCCATCAGAGAAACCTATCATGAAGGAGAAGATGAGTCCAACCGAAAGAAGTGGTATGAGGTTGATGTCTCCACGTACCCAAGCATTGGCGATACCGAAGATACAAGCAACAAGTGGCAACCAAGATGCCGATGGAAGAACGGCCCAAATGGCGAACAGGAACCAAATCATCGGTAAGAACCACGGAAACGGATTGTCCACGTGTTCATCACTTTGAACATCTCGAACGCTCCATGCGAGCGGCATCAGCATGTGGGCTGCGACAAGCATTCCAGTCACTCGAGTAAACCAAAGAATTCTGATTTCCGTGATGTCGCCCGAACTGTCGAAGAACGAATCGAGGAAGGCATGAGCAAGGCCATGGTCGTCCGTCCAATACATTGAGATGGTTGCAAGAGGAGCCAACAGCGTCACACCATGATGTCGATACTGAATGGCAGTTATCGTAACGAGCCCGTACATGGTAAGGAAGAGCAACCCGCCGGATTGGTCCAGCATTCCAATGACCAACAGAACACAGAGCATAACCTGATCCGCTGGGCGACTCAAATGATCTCGATCGAGACCCCGCTTGTTGATGAGAACAAACGCACCAATCGGTGCAGAGAGGAAGATGAGGTCATAGAGGATTCCTGCCTTGAACAAACCATCGTTGTGTTCAACATTGAACATGAGTGGAATGGAAGAGGCTGCAACGATGAGGAGCATGAAGGCACCAATCATTCTGCTTTGTGAAGAGATGACGTCCATGGATTTGATTTCCCACATGACAAGACCAATTGGAATGGCATACAAACCGACTAGGTAGAACGCATCCCCAACCAATACATCTGGGTTCAGCATGCTGATAC
>CALDQY010000028.1 GCA_937911445.1 uncultured Rhodobiaceae bacterium
CCGTTTTTTGAATGGATTGTACCATGCTGGATTTGGAATTTGGTGGCGAAATCCGATGGAGTCAAATTGCATCGCATCGTCATCTCCCATGCTACGGCTTAGAAGGCATATGTCTCAAATGCTTTGTTTTTGGCAATCGAATCCCAAACGCATATGACCGTTGCATCCTGTTCATCGAGCATGGGGATGGCCATAGATGCGATTGGCTTCCTCCTTGTTCTTGTCTCGATTCCGCTTGCCTTTGGCATCCTGAAGCTTGTTTCCAAGGAGGAATCAGTTGAATTCGCATCCTTCCTTGGGGAACGCTCAACATTGTATGCATTTATTGGACTCATATTCTTGCTCGTCGTTCCTTATGGTGCGTTCGTTGTTCTGCCAGTCGTCGTTATTCTCTCATTCGCTAGTCCTGCAGGACGATTGGATTGGACTGAGTATCGTAATCGGCGTCTCATGGCTGGATTTTTGGTGTTGTTGATGCTCGGAGGTTTTGGATTCATGCCCACAGATACTCCACGCGCACCAGAAGATTGGGGTGAGCCGTTTGCAACGGAGAACCCTTACGCACCGGCTTGGCCCAGCAGTCAGCAGTACACTTGGGTATTTGTTGAACCAATGGATCCAACCAATTTTGAGGTTGTACAGAGTCTTATCCTTCGGACTCCTCATCAGCATAACCCATTCCTCCAAGTTGAATCATCGATTTGGATTTCGTCGTTGCTTGGCATGCAGGAGTCGAGAATGCGTCAAGCGATTGATTTGGTTGATGAACGGATCCCTCTATTACGAATCGATAGCGAAGCATTCCGACTGGATCAGAAAGGTGAAGCTCAATCTCATACGTTCCGACCATCCTCAGGTAATGTTGAACTCAATGTATGGGTTTACGAATGTTATGCAACCTCTGGTGCAGACCCTGAGGGAACCAATGTAGGCGAGGTTGTGATTGTTGGACAATCCAATTGGGGTGGAACCATTGAATTGCTGGTTGTCGTAAGACCATTTTCCCATGATGGATTGGCTTCAGACCCCTATGCTGAATCGATTGTAAATCAATGGCTCGTTGTTTAATTTAGGGAGACCTAAAACTAAATACTATCGTTTTTAGGTTAACCTAAAACGGTGATTCTGCATGGGCACGCAAATTTGTTCCTCCAATGTGTATTCGCTTCTGCGGAATCGTTTTCTTGCATCGTTTGGTTTTGCAATAATCCCGGCTGCAGCTAAGGAAGGAGCCGAGATGTTTCGGGACTTGCAAGGGGTTTTGTTTCCGAAAGAGCAATTCTGATGATGTCATTCCCTGAGTCCTTCCTGGTGAGAACCGCTGTGCTCAGGGAATGTTTACGACAAACCAGAATTCTTGGTTCGGTGGTAAACATCGATGTGTCCTTCAATAAATTCAAAGCTCGATACAAGCTCATAATCGGGCTTGAGTACTAACGTTAGGCTGTCATATTCCCACATTGATAATTTATGTCCTCGAACATGTATAACTTCGAATGGTTCGTCGTCAATGATTTGGTTGGCTTGACCTGAACTCACGTGACCCCATCTGGTGTGTTCATCTATGATCACATCACTGCCCATCCGTTCAAGATACAGATTCCAGTATTTTGCGTAAGGTTGTGTGATGATAAAGATATCACTCTGATTTCCCTCGACGTTATCGTCAAGCCATTGGCTCATTCCCTTAAAATCGGAACGTCCACCTTGATCGTAGTAGTTGTACTCATGCACGTACCAATGCGTGCTGTTGAGGACAAAAAGGAATGAAAATACGATGGCTATGAGCATAGATTTCTGTTCAAATTCTGATGTTGTTCCTTTGAAATCAATTTTCATTATGATGTCAATCACACGGGATATTCCAATCCCGAAAAGAATGTACCAAGCGGGCATTGAGAACACAAAATATCTCGAAACCCAAAGATTTCTGACCATTATGGAGTACATGACGATGATCAACATCGAACCGCCTCCAATCGCCCAAACAAACCATTCCGATTCGGATGAAAGGGATTTTCTCTTACCCAAGATGTAGCGATGAGCTAGCATGAGAAAAGGTGTAAGGAGCACAAAATACCACATTGCTTCGGCGATGTCAGTGAAGCCTCCTCGGGTATCAAATGCAAAGAAGTAATCGAACAACGAAACCACTGGTCTTGTTGGTGGATCGTTAATCCACATGCTATGGTTGGTATTCGACGAATCATAACGCATTTTTTCCAACATGAAAATGGCAAGCATCGCAAGTGCGAATGAAATCTTTAGGCACTGCCCAGATTTTCCTTTAAGGAACAGAACGATTCGGTCGAGTTTAGTTGCCCCGTCTTGGTTTTTCGTTCGCGCTGCTTGCGAGACTCGTATAAAAAAATCAGCGAGCAGCCCAAGGACAATAACTAGGCCTGCAACATAATGAACAAGGTAAGAGAACGAAAGAAGTACGATGCAAAGAATTGTTTCGTTTCGTGTTAATCTACGCTCAGAGCGAATCAATAGGAAAGAAAGCCATATGAATGTAGTTGTGAACATGTACGGCCGAAATTCTTGACTGTATAGGATCGCAAGGTGGGAAATAGAAAACATGCTTGCAGCGATAACTGCAGCTTTTTCGTCGTGGAAACGACGCGTGAATTCAGCGACAATGTAAACCAGTATGATGCCTGTAATCGCGCTCAAGGAACGCAATGCAAAATCCGAATCGCCAACGATGATTTTCCAGAAATACATCAACCATGTGCCCATTCCGACCATGGATAGCCAACCTTCCATGGTTGCCTTCCATGTTCCTTGACTAATGGCATGAAGTGTTGTGAGCTCATCGAGCCAAAACGATTCAGTATCCAATCCTCTGAACCTCATGACTCCGGAAAACAGGAGAATCAGGCCCAGTATGATTGGGTACACACGGTTCTTTCCTTGTTCTGGATTGATTTCAAAATCGCCCTCACCTGTATCGTAAGGTTTTTGATTCAATTCAGATTTATCCATGTCCAATCTTCCTGCTCGCGGGGCCGATGTGCTGTCCTGAAGCCTATTGGATTTAGGGGTTCCTAATAAGTTTAGGTTAACCTAAAACTTATGAAGTGCCTGCCAGTGGGAGTGACAATACCGAGAGGTTAAGGATAGTGAAAAAAATGAAACTAAGCATGAAAAAGACACAAGGAATAACCCTAATTTTGCTGATGATGATGGCTGCCTTTGCAGGCTGTATTGGCGGAGATGACTCCGACGACGACTCAAGCAGTTCAGCAGCTGGCGACAGCAGTTCAAGCACTGCTGATACTAGCGACAGCAGCGATAGCAGTGACAGCAGTGATACCAGCGATGCCAGCGATAGCGATGGCAGCGATGGTAGTGACAGCAGTGATAGCAGCTCGTCAGACTCGAGCGGCGGATCAGCAGTCAGTACCATGGATGGCGAAGACGGTGGTTACACCTACGCCTCCAACGTTGACAACCACCGTTCCCTCATGGCCGACATGTGCGACATCAAGGCGCACGCTAACGCTGGAGAATGGACTGCTGCAAAAGGCATCTACACCAACGGCAAGAATGCCGAGAAGAGTGATGGCTCATACCGAACTCTTCAAGCATTTGCAGCCGCATCTGGCAAGAACCACGGATACGATGCGTTCTATGGTGCTGATGGCTCCGTTGATGCAATGATCATGGACGCTCTCGAGGGCACAGGCGACTTCGCAGGTGTTTCCGACACCGTACGATACCAAGGCATTGCTAAGCTAACTGCAAACCTAGGAATGGTTGCCTACACAATCCACGAACTTAACACCGCAGTTGCAAAGGCGGATGCTGGCAACGTCGACAATGACACTGGCGCACCACACAACTGGGATGAAGGATGGGCATTCTTCCACGGACCAGATGAAAACGTTGGATGCTCTCCAGTTGCAACACTTAACAAGCGAGGAGCCGACTTCGGCACCGAGCATGCAGATGGAATGGCGAACACAACCTACCACATCCAACAATCAATGATCAATGGCCTTGCAGCACTTCAAGCCGAAGATCAAACAGGTTACACAGACGCAACCAATGATGTTGTCAAGCAAGTCATTATTGCATACTCCCAGGCTGTCCTCAAGTACACGTACAAGATGGACAACGCTGACAATGGCCCTAAGTACCAAGCAGAAGCATACGCTTTCTGGAAGACC
>CALDQY010000029.1 GCA_937911445.1 uncultured Rhodobiaceae bacterium
CCACATGCATCTTCGATGCAATTGTTCGTGCGTATTCTGCATGCGATGGTCTTGCTACATTTTTGTTGTAAAGCAGTTTTGGAGTTAGTGAGGCACTACCATCCTGCGGTGCATGTTTTGTAAACTTCTTCGGTTCTTTTTCATCTGACATCTTCATCATCTATCCTTCATTTTCGTTATTTTGGTGTTCCCAAATGACATGTTTATCATCTAATTCTCCGTCGATTTCATCTTTGACATGAATCCAAAACCTGTTGTCTTCTTGCGATTCAATAACGTCTGAGGTGACCCGAAATACCTTTTGTATGTTTTCTGGAGTTAACACATCACGAGGAGCCCCTACTGCAATAATTTCACCATCGCTCATGAGAAGAATACGGTCAGCAAATCGAGCTGCCATATTGATATCATGAATGGCGACAAGAGCCCCCTTTGGAGAGTTTTCATCGGATACAAGTATTTTCAACTTCTTCATTACTTGAATTTGATTTTTTAGATCGAGATCACTGGTTGGTTCATCCAAAACAAAAACACGTGGCGATTGTGCAATGGCTTTACCGATAATCACTCTTTGACGTTCACCGCCGGATAATTGGTTGAATTTCCTGAATGCAAAGTCTTCAAGATTAAGGAATTCAATCGTTTTCGATACGATTTCCCTATCCAATTCACTGATACTCCATCCGATGTATGGCCTTCTGCCGAGCATAATGGTGTCGTACACATCAATCGAAAAACTCGATTTCACAGATTGAGGAACGTACGACATGTATCGAGCCATTTGCATGGGATCGAGGTCCTCGCTCGAGATGGACTCCGAGGAAGTGTTCCCATCGCCTACGTTGATTGCTTGTGCAACATTACCATACGAAATGGTTCCAGATTGATGTTTAAGAATTCCTAATATGCACTTGAGAAGAGTTGATTTTCCAGCCCCATTGACACCCAGTAGGCAGACCAATTCGTTGTCATGGAGAGTAAGATCAATGCCCTTTAGCACCTCATTTTTCGGATATCCAAACCTGAGATTTTTCACGGTAATAATGTTTGCCAGAACCATCACCTCCCCTTGCTACGAATCAACAAATACATGAAAAAGGGCCCGCCAATAACAGACAACATCACACCTACTGGGATGATGATAGGAGCGAAGAGAGTGCGTCCTAGCGTGTCCGCAAACAGCATCAAGAAGGCCCCAAAGATTGCTGAACTAGGAATTAATTTACGAAAGTCGTTGCCGACAATCACCCTTGCCATGTGCGGGGCTGCTAACCCAACGAACCCAATCAATCCAGTGAACGAAATGACCAATGCTGTCAATAAAGCTGACAACACTAGAACAATCTTTCTAAATCCAGCTGGATTAACACCCGTTGAAATGGCAAATTCATCCCCGCCTACAGACAATGCGTTGAGATCCCAAGACCATTTCAACGCTAACGGAACGAGGAAAACGACTGGAATCGTCAAGAATAACGCCGTGTCTCTGTCAACCCTTCCCAAACTACCAAACGACCAATGCATCAACTGGGAGACCTGTTCATCGGTTGCGAAGTAGTTCAGTACCGACGTTATAGCGCCCGCTATGAAGGTAATAGCAATTCCAACGAGAATGTATGATTCAGCAGAAACGGAATGTGTACTCCCCAATTGGATGATGATGAACACTACAATCAAGGCGAAAAGAAACGCGTTACCGATGATAGCGAGTGGACCACCGATCACCGATAATCCGAGCATGATGGCAACAGCTGCACCGAGTGCAGCGCCAGATGCAACACCGAGTGTCAATGGTGAAACAAGTGGATTGCCTAAACATCCTTGCATCAAAGCTCCGGCAGTTGCGAGTGCCACCCCTCCAACGATGGCCATGAGAATTCGAGGAAAACGTATCCTCCAAATGATGCTATGTTCAGTACTGGTAGGGGTTTCAAAACCAAAAATCATTTTCGCTGTGGTCCAAATATCCAATTTTTCATATGGGCCTTGCCCCATAGCAAAAAGTGCCAACACGAACGTCGTAATTCCTAAAAGAACAATGGATTTTATTTGATTTCGAGATTTGAGAATGTGCTGTTCAGAGAGTGGATTCATGCTGCAACCACCGTCGAATCGCACACGAATTTACCAATTCTGTCAATTCCGTGATATTGCGAGAAATATTCATCCAGTATCTCTTCAGCATCCACATCCTCAAACAGATCTGGATGGAAATACTTTGCCAACGTTGGCAATCCATGAATCATCATCGGTCCTGCGAATTCGCCTGACATAATAATCATCTTATTGTTCGCAATTGCAGAAACGCTGTCAAAGCCGTCTCGTTCTGAGATGAGATTCATGTGACTTTCACATTTGTTGTTCGAATCGTAGCTGTTGAACCCAATATCGAACGTGATACCATCAAACATGAGAATATCGGGGTTCTCGCCAATGATTGCTTCCATGCTTACGTGGGTTGTATGTCCAGGAAGGTCAGCAAACACGTTAACACCGCCTGCCTTTTCAATCACATCCGTCCATTGCGATGTTCCTGTCAACACGACCGGATCGCGGGTTAACGAGGCATGATGTTCCATCACAATCTGCGGCCTTGATTCATCGCTTACATTCGAGATTCGTTGCTCGACCATGCTTTCAATCTCATCAAATTCATCAAAAATTGCTGCCGCCTGTTCTTCTTTTCCGAACAACGTTGCGAGGACATTGATTTCGTCTCGTAAGTAGTCGTACTTGTAAAAATCAAGCGCGAGTACTTTTACTCCGACTGGCTCAAGTAGGTTGCGAATTGCTTCCGTGTCAACCATTCCATTCGTTGCAAACACGATGTACACATCTGGGCGTGTATCAAGCAAGGATTCGAAGTCAATTTCTGAATGTGCAGAATATTGCACCATTGGAGTGTTGATAAATTCGGGCCAGATGGTTTCATCGTCAAAGTCGCCTGAAACCCCAACGACTACGCTTGGATCGATTTCGAGCATACGCATGACGGTTGCTGCATATGTGTTTGTCAATGCGACGCGAGTTGGAGGCTCAGCAAACTTGTGCTTTACACCGTTTGAGTCTGTAACAATAACGCTGTCGTCTGATGATTCGAGTGCATCGTCTGATTGATTTGAGAATCCATCATTCGATGTATACCAAACTCCAAATGATCCAGCCATGATTAATAGAACTATGAACAAAGCAGTATCGGTTCCATTTGCCATCTTAGAACCTCCTTTTTCGGTGAATGATGCAAGCAGCCAGCAAAATTGTGACTGTCAAAGGCATCGAAACTGCTGGAAGGCTGTTCTGTTCATCAGACACATCGTCTGTAGGTTCGTTGATTAAAATAAAGATTGAATCGGAATACTCAGAGATTTTTCCATCGACCATCACGTTGACACGCAAGCGATTCTGTCCGAGTGACAGGTCCCTGAGTGTTGTTGTATTTTCTGTGCCGTTGAACACTTCCGTGACTACGCCATTAGCATCCTGTAGGATCACAGAATACCAACCGTGACCGGGTACTTCGCTCCAAGAAAGAGAAATTGATTCACCAGGAGCAACTGTGTGCACCTTCTCACTGCTCAGTTGGTTAAAGATTGGAGAAGGGGGTATGAAGTCGACATGAATTTCAATTTCATTTCCACTGATGATGTATCCTACGTCCAACACTGCATTGATGGTGAAAACATGAGTGCCATCTGCTAGTTTGACTGCTTCGTAGGATGTCATGTCACCTTCGTAAACTATCTCATCGTTCATGAGCAGTTGGTAAGATTCAGCCCCACTAAAGGTTGCCCAATCAATGGTGAAGGTGTTGGCGTTGGAATCCCCTGACTCTGTAATAAATTTCGGAACTGTTGGAATCTCATAACCCGTCAACTCATACACCACACTGTCGGAGTGCGAACCAGGTAGTCTGTCTACAATTTTCACGTAGTTTCGAACTGTTGAATTGTACCATAATTCCCACGACAGGACACCGTCGTTTTGATCTGTAATGGCGATGTACTTCGTTGAATACGTAATTCCAGC
>CALDQY010000030.1 GCA_937911445.1 uncultured Rhodobiaceae bacterium
AGACCAATTGGAATGGCATACAAACCGACTAGGTAGAACGCATCCCCAACCAATACATCTGGGTTCAGCATGCTGATACCAATCGTGATGGCTAGAAGCGAGAAGGCCATCGATATACGGCCAATGGATCCAATTGAACTTTCAGTGAAAACATCGGCATCATCGACTTCCTTGATGTACCATGCATTTGTTTCCGAATCGTAGGTGTAAGCGCCAGCTGCTTTCAACTCGAGCAGAGACATCAATTGCCCAATATCAACCTCAACATCGCGTACGGTGTTAAACAGACCATATACGATGAGACCTAGCAATACAAACTCAAGCGATACTCCATTCAAAGCCGAGATTTGGTAGGAATCCGGAATGTCGAGTTTGCCAGTCAAGAGCAAACCAGTGCTCACGGCTAGGGCCGTGATGAGAGCCAATGTCGAATTTCGACGTTCGATGTCGTCCTTGCCTCGTGCTCGTAGCATTGATTCGTAGACCATGCCGAGGAGATAAATCACGAAGATCCATGTGACAAACCAGTATTCAGAATCCAAAATGGTCGAACTGAGTGCAATGAATGTGACGGTTTGAACACTGTTCCAAATGGATATCTTGTCCAATCTCCTTGCCGTTTCCGCGATAACAACGATGCCTATTGCGATTGCAATATCCATCTCGACTTGATCGACGCCATATCCTATTTGGTCGCTAAAGAGGTACGAGAAGGAGAGTGCTGATATGGTCAAATTTGCGACCCACTTTCGAGTTGCCTTTGCAGCAAATAGCATGTAGGAAATCATGACCAATGCGATGACCCAAGGGATGATGGCTTCATCACCATCGAGGGTCCACAACGAGAACGCAAGTCCAATCGGCATTGCTGGGACTCTGTTTCTGTGTGTTGCAGGGAAGTAGGCGCATAGAACAGTAATCCAGAGGGCGACAGGTAAGGTGAGGATATTAGCAGCACTTTGGTTGCCCATTTCTGCCTGCTTGAATTCACCGATAACGAGGTTGAAGTCTTCCAAACTCGCTATGAGCATAGCGACAACAACAACACCGATCATAAAGAAGGACATTTTTTCCGCCAACGTTTGCTTCAATCGTTCATTTCCAGCTAAGTATCCCTGAATGATGATGATGAAGATAAGGAGTGAAAGCGCACCCCCCTTGCCTTCCTCGGGAGCGTTTTCATTGAGTATCTCATAGATGATTGGTATGACGCCGGAAACGACACTAACGACAGCGAAATTAATCGATTTGTTGGACATCAATGCGCTGTACATTGCAAGGGCGCACAATCCAACGATGGCGGTTCCTAGCGGATAGGACACTTCGTAATCAGCCCACTCAATCCAGGTTCCAACACCAACAAGCAACAATCCGAGCGGAATGTAGCTCGCAACAGCCCATCCAAACGATGTATCGCCTTTGTATCGCTCGAGAATTTTGCGGTGAGCGAGCCACATCCCGAATGCACCAAGACTCTGTGCATAGATTAAATTCGCACTTGCAATAAATTCACCAGTAGTATCATCCACAGATCCAAGCATGGTGAATTTGCTTCCATCAAACTCAAATTCAGACAGCGTGAAGTAACCTGCAAGATATCGAATACCCCAAAGCGTTCCAACAGCCATGAAAAAGAATGACATGCCAAGAAGATAGTTTTGTGAAATCATCAGTTGGTAGTCGTTCTTCTTTGCCTGCAATTCTACCATGAAGAGAGCAATACTTGCCGAGAGTAGCCCTCCTCCGAAAAGGTATGCGAATTTCTCCTCACCGACACCATCAGCAAAGGCGATTCCAAACAATCCTCCCCATATGAAAAGCATCGCAACGCCGAACATCGTTATCTCAGTAAATCGTTCGAGTGAATCTCCGTTGGTATGTCCTGGGGCACGAACAATCACTGGCTTGAATGGAATTTCTTCCTCTTCCTTTGCAAAGATTGCATCGTTTGCAATCGAGACCATTTGCTTGGGTTTCCTCTGTGGTGCAGGCATTTGAATCAGTACTTCTTGGCATCATTACAAATATAAATTAACACCCATCATTCTTAGTTTTCGTAGCAATTCAAGTGATTTTCTTTACACTCCAATTGAAAGAGTTCAAACAATAGTGTTTCTTGGAGGAATCATGGCGCGTGCAAAGCCGATAAAATTGACGCTAACAATCCTTTGTCTCACCATGTTTGTGTTGCCCACAGTTCTCGCTACAGTACCTGTTGAATCCAACCAAGATTCGGGCGAAGAAGGTTGGTGGGTTGAAACAACCGTCGACCGTGACGGAAATGGAATAGGAGATATGATCGAAGTGCATCAAAAGAACCCACTTTTCCTCGACGAGGACAAGACGCTTCCATTGATTATTGACTTCTCATTCACACCCGGTGATACTGAAATCAAGATGCTTGAGGAGGCTGTTGAGTACCGTCACCAATGGACATTGAAAGGCATCGATGCGCTCGCTGGTCGAGTTCCAGTAGGTTACGTCCTTGAAGCATCTCAACTCCCTGGCGTTGTCATGCTCGAACTTGATGGCATCTTATCGGTCACGAATGGCGATGCTGCCGTCCTCCACGGTGTTGATACAGCTTGGGCAGAGACTGGTTACGACGGCTCGGGTACAACAGTGGCCATCATCGATACAGGTATCGACGGGAATCACTCCGGTCTTGACGATCAAGACGACGACCCTACCACACATGACCCGAAAATCATTGCATTCTACGACCCAGTCAACAATCCAAGTTTGACAAACGGTACTGAGGTTTTCCCGTACGATGACCAAGGGCATGGCTCGCACTGTGCAGGAACAACCGCAGGAACGGGTGCACCAACCTACGACCATCCTGGCATGGCGCCACAAGCCTCTCTCGTCGGTGTGAAAGTTCTCGATGCAGGTGGTAGCGGATCCTTTGCTACCGTCATGGCAGGAATGGAATGGACTGTTGAAAAGCGATATGAATTCAACATCCGTGCGGCATCAATGAGCCTCGGTGGGCCAGGTGCAATCGAATGGACTTCCTCCGAAGAGGACAGCGTCAACCGCTATGCAAACGAAATGGTCCGTGCGGGTATTGCATTGTTCATTGCAGCTGGAAACAGTGCAGTTTCAGCACAAATTGGTACGCCAGGTAGCGCAGAAGATGCGATTACGGTCGGTGCTTTGGACAAGGATTCGAGCATTGCTATCTACAGCAGCCAAGGCCCGACAGAGGAAGGTCGAATCAAGCCAAACATTGCCTACGTTGGCTCCGATGTCATGTCGGTCGCCCACAACACTGGCGATGGCTACGTCGCCTTCAGTGGTACGAGCATGGCAACACCTGGTGCGGCTGGTGTAGCAGCACTGATGTTGCAAGCGAATCCAGATCTCTCTCCATTCGATATTCGAAACATCATGCAAGAGACTGCGACCTACCGACAGTGTCACTACATGGGTGCAAACGAGCCATGTCTTGAAGATGCAATTCCGAAGAACAGGCAGAACAACGTCTACGGCCATGGAGAAGTCCGGGCCCTTGATGCCTTGCTCGAAGCAGCTGAGCGTGACTATGTGTTCAACTCAAACATCAGTGTTACCATTTCGACCCCTGCAACACTCGACAATCGAATCCATCTCGAGCGAGGCGATAGCATCGTCTTCGAGGTCAGTGAAAACATGGAAACCGTCCAATGGAGAAGCAACCATTTGCGCGACGATTGGTCAAACATTCATACGTACGAACCAGGAGACTCGACTGGAGAATTGTCCATCATTGACATCATTCATCAGATTGAGCATCTTCCTGGTATCGCCATCATGGGCAACCACACCATCTCACTGCGAGGTGTTCAGTATCAAGACGGTATGACCTCCGCCTCGCCGCTTGTCACAGCAGAGATCATGGTCATGGACGATGACACACACCCAACAATGCCCAGTACCGGAGACGGACTCTCAGCAGCGACGATTGCGGTCGTATCTGTTGGAGGTATCATCCTATTCTTGGCTATGCTCTTGTTGATTTCGACCATTTCGAACCGAGAGGAAGGAACGCTCGCTGGCAAAGACCTCCAATCGTACCTCGATGCTCAAATCGTTGAGGCGGTGGATTCCGATTTGTCTGAGAACCAATACTGGGAAGAAAAGGCATAATCCTTGGATTGGAGTGATACCTTACATTCATAGACGGAGTTCCCAAGGTGAGAATCATGGTCGGAAAAGAACACGTAACGATGATTCCATCTGCGCCGAAGACGATTTGGTCAGCAACGGTCAACGGACAAGACGTCCAAGCCATCGCCCCATCCAATGCCATTTTGCTCGACGTCCTTCGCGATGAAGTCGGCATGCTTGGTGTGAAGCGAGGCTGCGACTTGGGAACCTGTGGTTGCTGTGCAGTCCTCATCGATGGTGAGCCTCGTCTCTCCTGCTTGTGTCTAGCCGGTCAAGTCGAAGGTCAAGCGATCACGACGGTTGAAGGGCTTGCAGATGGCGCACATCTCGCACCGATTCAAACCTGTTTTGCAACTCATGGAGGATCGCAGTGTGGGTTCTGTACACCAGGCTTCCTCATGAGTGCTGAAGCGCTTCTCAATGAAAATGAAAATCCAACACGTGAGGAAATTGCTTGTGCAATCGAAGGAAATCTTTGCCGATGCACTGGCTATCAACAAATCGTTGATTCTATAGAAGCAGCCGCAGAAATCAAACGAGGGGACGCTCCTGCACCATCTCCTGCAAGTGATCCTCATCCGAATCCACATCCAGAGGGGCCTGATGAACCATCAATGCCACCTGGTCATGCGAGGTGATCCCATGGCTGGAGGGTATCGTCAACAACCAGGGGCGTCTTCGGGTGCGGTCCGTAAGGACGGAAAGCGTGTGGCAGGGAAGCAGAAGTTCCCTCCGCCAGGTTCGGGCGGATCTCGGCCAACAATGGCTCCACGTGACCTTGATTCCATTCCAGAATCTGTTGGCGGAAAAGAACCTCAGCCAGCTGGCTCTCACATTCACGACCGATACCGAACGGGAACCGAGGTTGGTAAGCCAAGAGCACTCGTTGATTCTCACGCAAAAGTAACCGGACAAGCGTGGTACGGTGACGACGTCCGTCTTCCGAATGAAATCATCGGCAAGATTCTTCGTTCACCGCATCATTATGCCAAAATCAAATCCATTGATACCTCGAAGGTAGAAGCCCTCCCTGGCGTTCTTGCCGTAGCCACTGGAGCCGATGCACCGAACACCTTCGGTGTGTTGCCTGTAACGAAAGACGAACACGCCATGGCCGTTGAGAAAGTACGCCACGTTGGCGATCTCGTTGCCTGTGTTGCTGCCGTTGATGAAGCAACAGCCATGGAAGCCCTCAACCTGTTCGAAATTGAGTGGGAAGTTCTCGATCCTATCTTCGACCCACGTAAAGGATTGGAAGACCAAGACGAACCAATCCACTGGCGTGGAAAGTATCACGTCGGGACCACCAACGTTCAGAAGCGTGTGTTCCAAGAGTTCGGCGATCGTAGTCTTGTCGATGACCCAACTGCATCATCTCACGGAAAGTGGCGAATGGAAGGCGTGCATCACGGATTCACAGAACCTCACGCAGTCGTTGCCCACTGGGATCCAAACGGTCGTCTACAACTCTACACTCCACAGCAAGTGCCGCATTATGCGCATCGAGCACTTTCAACGGTCCTCGAAGTTCCGATGCATCAAATCAACGTCATTCGTACCTTTGTTGGTGGAGGATTTGGTGGCAAATCCGACCCATTCCCGCACGAAATGTGTGCAGCCATACTCTCTCGCAAAGCAGGGCGTCCTGTTCGAATCAATTTCTCTCGTGAAGAGGTCTATTGGATCAATCGAGGTCGACACCCAAGTTACATCGAAGTTAAGATGACGGCAGATGAAGAGGCTCGAATTTCAGGCTTTGATATCGATGCACTGATTGACGGAGGTGGATTTGCCTCCTTCGGTCACGTTACATCGTACTACAACGGAGTTCTCGCAACAGCTCCGTACGAACTCGGCTCGTTCCATTACACTGGCGCACGCGTATGGACAAACAAACCAGCAAGCGGTGCTATGCGTGGACACGGAGCGGTCAATACCCGCTGTGCAGTTGAAGTTGGCCTCGATGAAATGGCTGAACAAATGCAAGTTGATCCTATCGACCTACGTTTGGCAAATCTGCTTCCTCCGCACAGCCGAACCATCTCCGGGTTCCGCATCACTTCAAACGGAATGCGTGAAGCACTCGAGCGCGTTCGAGAAGGCTCGGATTGGGACACAAAGTTCCGGCAAATGCCACTCGGTAAAGGAATAGGAATTGGCTGTGGTTTCTTTATTTCAGGATCTGGTCTGCCGATTCACTGGGATCCAAATCGATTCCCACATGCAACCGTTCACATCCAAATCGACATGGATGGGGGCGTGACAGTCCATACAGGTGCAGCGGACATCGGACAGGGTTCGACCACAGCCGTTGCACAAGTTGTTTCAGAAGTTCTTGCGCTTCCTATTGAGATGATTCACGTTCGCTCGCATGAAAGCGACACAAGTCCTGTTGACCTCGGCTCCTACTCGAGCCGTGTGACCTTCATGAACGCCAATGCTGCGATTCGAGCAGCACTTGACATTCGCGAAAAACTCCTCAACGCGGCTTGGGAAATGTTAGGCTATCACCCTGATGTTCTCGTTCTCAATGACCGTCGAATCTACTACAAGCACGATCCAGCCGTTGGCGTATCTTACCTCGAAGCACTCCACAAGGCACAAGAGGACAAGGGTTCACTGATTTCGAGTGGAGCATACCGTTCTCCTCCAATGGGTGGTGTTCACAAAGGTGCAGCAGCAGGTCTTGCTCCAGCATATTCCTTCTCTGCTTACGTTGCAGAAGTCGATGTTGATGTTGATACAGGCCTCGTATCATGCACCAATGTTTGGGCTGCACACGACTGCGGTAAGGCTCTCAATCCCCTCGCCGTCGAGGGACAAATCATCGGTTCCTGTCACATGGGACTCGGTCAAGTCCTTTCGGAGAAGATGGTGTACGGACGGACAGGGCATTTGCAGAATCCAAATCTCCTAGAATACAAAATCCCGTCCGTTCATGAAATGCCTCACGTAACGCCGATTATTGTTGAATCATCGGATCCAGAAGGGCCATTCGGTGCAAAAGAAGCAGGAGAAGGCCCTCTCTTGCCAATTCTGCCTGCTGTGGTGAACGCAGTCTACGATGCCATAGGTGTTCGCATTCGCGAACTACCACTCACGCCGGATGTTGTATGGAAAGCCATCTCTGCGAAGACGAAATCGCTCGGTGGTATCGATGAATCGGAACTCCCCTCTCCTCGCTTGGAGCACAGCCCCCTGCAAGCAACACTCGTTGCACGAGGTCAAGAGCACAAGGAGCGAGACCGCCGCCGACAGCGTAGCGAAGATACCAGCGCATATGTCAACGGCGTGCTGTTTGGATTCGATCCAGACCGTCCACTCGAAGACCAGGTTGATGGATGGAAATCCGCTGTTGAACCTGTGCCTGAACAGTTGGCTGAGCTAGGCTTAGCAGGAAAGGCTTGGCTAAAGAAGGAGCAACGGCAAATGGGAGGTGACCAATGATGTTGATGCCTCCTTTCAATCTCCATCATCCGAAGACCGTTGAGGAAGCGTGCGAATTAGCAGCAACGTTCCTTGCCAACAAGGAATCCTTTGATTGGGTTGCGGGTGGTACCGATTTGCTACCGAATTATAAGTGGCACATCAACGTCAAAACACACGTCATCTCTCTCGCAAACATACCTGGCCTTGACACCATCTCCATGCACGAAATTGGTGCAATGGCTCGTTTAGGCGCATTGACAACCTCGGAAAATGTGCACCCCCTGATAGCATTCGCTGCTAGCAAAGTCGCCTCTTCGTTGGTTCGAAACAACGCAACACTTGGAGGGAACATTTGCCTTGATACGCGTTGTTTCTGGATCAATCAAAGCGAAGATTGGCGCCGTTCAATCGACTGGTGCCACAAGGAAGATTGTGGAACGGGTTCGGATTGCCGAGTCATTCCAAATCAAAACACACTCTGCGTAGCAACCTACCAAGGCGACTTGGCTCCATCCTTGATGGTCCTTGAGGGAACAATCCACATCATCGGTCCAAATGGGCCCCGAAGTCTTCCCGTTGACGAGTTCTTCCAACTCGATGGAATTACTCGCAACGTGCTTCAAGAAGGTGAATTTGTTCTCAAGGTAACCTTCCCAGAGGACGTTGCCAACAGAACGGGATCCTACAAGAAACTCAGAGTTCGAGAATCGTGGGATTTCCCTGAGGCGGGTGTTGCCTCTTCGTGGATTTCAGGCGATCCATCTTCACTCCGAGTTGCTTCTACAGCATTGGAATCCATCCCACGCTTGCACCAAGAGGAAGTTGATGCACTTGGAACATCTTTCTCGAAGGAACATATTCCTCAACTCTCTGAAGCGATTATGAAATCCATTAAACCAGTGAACAATACGGCATTGCCTCCACGATATCGTAAATCGATGGTTCGAGTTTTGGCGAAGCGCAGTCTTCGAGAAATCCTTGGTGATTGAGCATGAAAAAAACTGCTTGTTTGCTTATTTCATGCGTTCTTGTGGCAGTTTTACCAATCGTTCATGCGCAATTCCCCACCAATAATGAATGGGAATTTGGTTGGGATACCGATGTAGAACCAAGTTATGATTTGGAATTGGACGGGGATAAGTGGGAGATTGAAGATACATTGGTCTTCTATGTTGACAACCCAAGACTCAATGACCTGAGCCTCACCATTACTGTCGAATTTGAGAACGATGTCGATGTTCTCGAAACATCGTACTCGGAATCAATTTCAGTAGGCTCTCAGTCAAATGAAACCTTCTCGATTGAATTGAGTACCTCGGATGCTGAAAAGGTACGAAGTCATTCTCCTAGCGAGAAGATTACCATCATTGTGACTGCTGAAGAGAGCGCTGCTGGAGGAGCTGGTTCGCCAAAGGAGATTGAAGCGGACCTCAATGTCCCTCGCTATCACAAACTTCTTCCAGAAGTCTCCTTGGTTGCGACCTCAGTTGATGCAGGAACGTGGATAGAAGAAACACTCCTACTCAACAATATGGGAAACACAGTCGATGCTGCAAGCAAAATTAAAGCGGACATTCGCAATTGTCCACTCCTCGAAATCGAAGATCTAGAGAGCGGTGAAAACACCCAGATTCAACCAACTGGTGTAAACGGAAATCAACCTGCTGAAGTCTCGTTCCGCATCGCACCTTCAACCGCCCATGCTTCCAAGACATGTGAAGTCACCGTGATTGTGACCTCAGAAGGGAACGGTTTGGAGCGCAGTGTAACCTTTTCAATCGACGTTGATGCATCCGGTGAAAGTCAAAATTCGAACACCGGAGATACTGGTTCAAGTTCATCGAATTCGGGTTCGGAATCTGACGGTTCTTCGGCCCTCCCTGCATTGGGTCCTCAAACGGTCATTTTTTCGCTCGGATTGCTTGCCCTACTACGCAGAAATCGGCTCGATGTCTGCTGAATAGACAAAGTTTTAATTGTCTTGATGTCATAAAAACCTCTCTAAACGTCAAGGGAGAATCATTATGTGTGTATCGTGATTCCGAAGAAAAGAACATACTGCGCTTGCCGCAAAATGAGGTGAAAATATGGCTGAAACAGAGAAAACCAAACTCTCTGTTGAGAAGAAACTCATGGTCGGACTTGTCGTCTCTATTCTTCTTTCCACTGTCCTCATCGTTCTTGCTTCCTCGTCGAAGGAAACGGTCTTCTCTCCATATGTACGGGATGCTGAAGGTGACTATCAGTATCAGCAACTTTCCAAGATGCGGGATACACTCGGAACCAGTGACGACGGCAAGTCAGGCGAGAAGTACTCCATCTACAACACAATGTCAACACCAATGCTCGTCAATGACTGGCAAGATCCTCACCGGACCATGCTCATCATCGCTGCACCAGAGAAGCCATTCGATGCAGCCGAGGCACAAGCGATCCACGACTTTGTCACCGAGAAGGGAGGAAAGGTCATTCTTGCGGCAAACTCGACCAACGCAAAGCGAGTTGCAGAAGAATTCGGTGTCCTCTACTTCGATGCTCCTGTTTCCGACAGCAAGTGGTTCTACGAGGTCACCGACAGCACCAACGTCCGCATGCCAGTCCAGCACACACGACTGTGGTCCGTTGCTTCCGTGAGCGAAGATTTGGACCTCATGGACGAGGCATCGCTTCGCACACCATGCACCGAGGCTGAAGTTTCCGCAGGAGTAACGGACAACTGTCGAATGCCTGTTCTCTTCCATTCACCTACTGCCATTCAGGTTCTCGATGTTGAAGACGATACTCGTGAAGTGAGTGTTCTCGCCTCCGCAAGCGATCAAGCGTTTGTTGCACGTTCAGGCTTCGACATTAACAATGTCGCAAATCCGAAGACTGGAAAAACTGACCTCATCGTACGAATCGATTACCCGAACATCAATGCCTACGATACCAAATCCGACGGAGACTCTGGAGAGGTCTCCGTGACCGGTAGCATTGTCTTCGTTTCAGATCACTCCGTGTTTGCCAACCACCTTTGGGACGCAGGCGATGCTGACCTGACAGGAAAGCAACAATGTGGCGACATCTACATCGAGAACGGACACAGCTGCTGGGATACCGATCCGGATGGACTTGTGTCGGCCCAGGGTGACACCGCATGGGAAGGAAACCAACTCTACTTCCGTGCTTTGATTCGTGACATGATGGAATTCGATAACGACCAACTGTCCCTTCAAATCACGCGAAACACAGACGAATTCAACATCGTCTTTGATGAAAGCCGTCACGTATCCAGCGTTGCAACGCAGCCATTTACCGAAGCCATCGGTGCTGTCGTTCTTTTGACAAGTGACGCTTACCTCAAGTGGTTGATTATCCTCAACCTGTTCGCACTCCTCGCGATTGCCATTATGGTCGTTCCTGAGAAGGAAAACTGGCGACACGTCTTCGACCTGACCCGCTTCAGAGAACGTCCAACCAAATTGGACACTTCGCTTTACCAAGTCCGAACCAGAGAAGCATTCCTATCGAAAGTTCGGCAATTCAACGACCTCACGCGAGACGAATTCGCTCGTAAGACCCCCGCAGAAATCATGCAAATGGTCCGTGACCCACGCCTTGTTGAACTTGTTAGTTCAGCACGATCCTATTCCAACGAAGAACTACGGGAAATTATCCCATTAATTCGTCGTTGGGGAAACTGAAGAAAAAAGGAGGAAAATGACATGCAACCCCCCGCACCACCAGCAGCCCCGCCCGCGCCAGCGCCAGCAGCGCCAGCGGCACCAGCGCCACCTGCACCTGCAGCACCAATGCCTGCGGCACCAGCCGCACCTGCAGCACCAGTAGCGCCTGCCGCACCTGCAGCACCGGCCGCTCCGGCCCAGCCGAAGCACCAAAGCACCCCAGAAGTCCGTGAGCGACTTTCCGCCGTCGGCGCCATCGCACAAGCGATCAGCGCTGAGGTTCAGAAAGTCATCATCGGTAAGAGCCACGTCATCGACAACGTTCTGATCAACATTCTCTCCAACGGTAACCTTCTGTTCGAAGATTATCCTGGATTGGCAAAGACGTTGATGACCAACACGTTTGCTGACGCTCTTGGTTGTGACTTCAAGCGTGTCCAATTCACGCCTGACTTGCTCCCAGCTGACATTACCGGTACCAACATCTACGACGCAAAGAAGGGTGAATTTACATTCAAGCCAGGACCTTTGTTCTGTAACCTACTTCTCGCTGACGAGATCAACCGTGCTCCGCCAAAGACACAAGCTGCACTGCTTGAGGCTATGCAAGAGAAGCAAGTGACCATCGGTACTGTTACACACAAACTCCCTGCTCCGTTCATTGTTATGGCAACCCAGAACCCTGTCGAGCAAGAGGGTACCTACCCACTTCCTGAAGCTCAACTTGACCGTTTCATGTTCAAGATGAGTGTCGGTTACCCAGACCGTGCTGATGAAGACGAGATTCTCGCTCGTCGTATCACACGTGGTAAGGACGCTGTTGATGTCGATGTTATCACCGACCCACAGCGTGTTATCGCTATGCAACAGGCTTGTGAAGACATCTACGTCGATCCAGCCATCCGTATGTACATGGTCGAAGTTGTCGCACGAACTCGTGAGGACCCTCGTGTTCTCGTCGGTTCCTCGCCTCGTGGTTCCCAAGCATTGCTCAAGACTGCACGTGCAGCAGCAGCGATGCGTGGTCGTGACTTTGTAACGCCTGATGATGTCAAGTCGATTGCAGAACTTGCGATTGCGCACAGAATCATTCTCAAGCCTGAGCATCAAATCAAGGGTCTTGAGGCTGGCGAAGTTATGCAAAGCATTCTACGAGAAGTACCTGTACCTACCGTTTGATACCGTTGAATCATACTTGACTAGAGGTGTTCTCGGATGTGGAGTCGTAAATCAGCAATGCTAGGAAGCATGGCCGTGGCCATGTATCTTCTTGGCCTCACGCTCAGGAATTCTCAATTGGTCACGATAGCTGTCGTGATCTTTGTTTTCTTGACGTGGGCTGCCCTCTTTGGCGGCCATGCTGATGTCGCTTCCAGTGGCCGACGCGCGGAAGAGTGGACGGGTGAGGAGGGCGTTGCCCTTGGCAGCGTTCTCGCTATGCGAAAGCTCTCTGGTTCACGTATCTTCGAAGATGGTGAATTGACCGTTACGTTACGAATGCAGAACAATTCCGGGCTCGCAAAGATTCTCGAAGTTCGAGATCGTGTTCCTGAAGTGATGCGTATTAAGGAAGGTTCCAACTACATTTTGATGGAACTTGGTCCTCGTCGCGAGACCTACATCGAGTACACGCTCGAGTGCCCTCTCCGTGGATTCTACAGCATCGGTCCTGTCGCTGTACGTGTCCAAGATCCGTTCGGTCTGTTCCACAAGGAAAAAGAAATGCATGTCTACAACGATTTCCTTGTGTTTCCGAAGATGGAAGACCTCAAAGAGACCTTCGTCAAGTCCCGTGTTCCAAAGATTTTCACTGGAGCTGTCAACATCCGTCAACCAGGTCCTGGTTCCGAGTTTTACTCACTGCGTGAGTATTTTGAAGGCGATTCGTTCCGAGCCATTAACTGGAGTGCATACGCACGTTCTGGTAAATTGATGGTCAACGAACGCGAACGTGATGCTGTATCCGATGTCATCATCATCATCGATTCTCGGGCCGTCAGTGAAACCGGTCCTGTCAGTCGAAACGCACTCGTCTACTCGACCCGTGCAGCAGCATCACTGGCCAAGTACTTCCTCGGTCGGAGAGACTCTGTTGGAGTCGTTGTTTACGGCGACGAGGTTGTCAGCGTCGATCGTGACACTGGTAAGAAACAACTCTACGTGATTCTCACCAAGCTTGCTGGTGCTGTTGCTCGAGGTAACATTCCTCTGCAAGTAGTTGTCAATCGAATTTTGCCCCACATCAACAAAGGTAGTCCAATCATCTTCTTGTCCAATCTGGAAGATGACCCGACCATCGTCAACGCACTTCGAGACTTCCGTGCTCGTGACTTCGACGTGACGGTTCTTACACCATCATCGCTTGAGTTTGAATTTGACGCAAAGCGTCTCGATCGAACCGGCTATGAGGTCATGAAGACCGAACGCGATGTTCTGATTGGTGAACTCCGTGGCCTCGGCGTCAACATCATGGATTGGGAGCCAGATATGCTTCTATCAACCGCACTTGCAGGTGCACGAGGATTCTGAGGTGAGACGATGACCATGCGAAAACCATCATCAGATACGGCTCACTTGTACGACGGCAAAGTCGTACGATCTTCTGCACCAAGCAGAAAGAAGGCAGCAGGACAGGCCGGCATTGGCTCAGAAATTCCAAAGGATGCCATTCCAGAGTTGGAAATGCCTTCCTTCATTGAGAGCCTCATCGGGGGTCCAATCGTTCCAAAGATGAAATTCCTGCCGCCAGACAAGTTCGTTCAAAACATGCAACTTGGTGTGTATGTCATTCTCGTTGGACTTGCACTCCTTACCTACATCATTTCACCTCCTGAAGGAACCATTTGGTTCATGCTTCTGGGAAGTGCTGATCTCGCTTTGCTGTTCCAAATCGGTATCATCGCTGGTGCTACAGGACTTGGTTTCTGGGGTGCTTACCAGCGAGACGCTCGCTACATGCTCGGCTCCTATCTGCTGTTCATTCTTGCCATCATGCGATTTGCATCCTCTAAAACAAGCGTCAATGACTTGTTCGGTCTTGCAGATAGTCCTACGATACTTGCTTCTTTGGTCGTTATTTACTCGGTTTTACTCATCATGTACTTTGAACTGTCAAACGGTGTCATGCGCTACTCCATGCTCGATACGAGCATTCGAACAAACGAAGTCTACGTCATGAATCCAAAGAAGATCGTGGGCAAGTACCACCGCTCCCTCATCATTAACCCAATCGTTGCCACCGTTCTTGCGACACTGGTCCTCTCAGCCAACACCATTCTGCCTTGGATTGTTGGCATTCTTTCAGAGGATACAGCAACTCGACTCAGTGAATCTGTCGAACTCGGTTCTGTATATGGTGTTGCACTCGGCACACTCTTCGTCTTCATCGTTGTTGGAGGGCTGTTCGCTCTTGACCTGCCAACCTACATTCAGAAGCGCCGAGAAGGCAATGATGAATGAGGTTAAGATTGTTGAGCAACGGATGTGTTTTGCTCCTGAATCAAAGCGTACAAGAGTTGCAACGCTTGACTCAAATCCTCTCCATCAATGGCAACTCTTGCCGCAGATGAAGTCTGATTGAGCCATGATAGTTCAAACTCAGTAGTATCGAAGAGCGCGTTGATTGTTTCCACATCAGCTTCCTTACAACCGATAAGTGACAGCAATCCAAGGTGCTGGTGATGATTCGCATCAATGTTGAATTGTTCGAAGATGGTTGATGCTCGATGCATGTCATGCTGAGACACGATCAGCCTCGAATCGCCTAATCTGGACTCCAATCCCCACCAATGGACCTCGTTTTTGGCCAATTCACCAAGAATCTTCACAAGTTGACGCTGATGCGAATCGACGTGATGATGGGAGAATCCTAGGCTTATCACATTTGGAAGACAGCCAACAGCCTTGAGTTCCTTTTCGGGCAATTCAGGACCAATCACCGTCTTTTCGTCATGATTGGAATGATACAGGTGACGTACCTCCAACTGGATGTTTGGTTCAATCAGAGGTTCGATGGTCGAAGGATGCAGAACAGGTGTATCCATGAGGGACAATTCAATCGCTTCCTGGTAATTGAGGTACGGAATTGTTTCTGAGCGAATCCCCCACCTTGGATTGATACTGTAAATGCCAGGTACATCTTTCCATAGAACCACCTTGTCAGCATCAATGAGATTCGCTATTGCGGTTGCAGAATGGTCTGAACCACCTCTGCTCAAGATAGCGATTTCTTTGTTCTGGCCTTCCCCAAACCATCCAGTGATAACTGGAGTTCCATGGAGCGTGTCTCGATTGAGTTTGATACTCGATGCCTGAAGATCGACATGACTCGCTTGAAAGTTCCCATCGAGCGTAATCCCGATGTCTTCTGCACCCAATGGGTATGCATCAAAGCCGTATTCTTGCAGGCGATGAGCGACAACAAGGGCACTCAAACGTTCACCCGATGCGAGAAGGTTGTTCATTGCAGATCGGTCTTCAGGATGTTGAGCCAACAAACCTAGAGCATCTTTGAGATTGTGAAGAACCATCGAAAATAGATGTGCATTTTTCGACGTATCGAGGCCGGGTGCGAAACGAAGATGTTGTTTGGACAAATCTTGTACCAATCGACCAGCATATCGAGGGTCTTTTGCAGCCCGATACAACCGATCCGTTGTTCCCCACAAGGCTGAAACGACTAGAATCGCCTGTTCATCACCACGAATCACTTCAGCAATCTTCTCGATATCATCGGGTTCACGCAGACACGAACCACCAAATTTGTGAATGATGCGGTCTTTCACAAAGCATCACGTTTCCTTAAGACAAGGTCGCAGAGGACCAACGTCGTCATTGCCTTAGCAACACTCACCGCTCTCGGTCCAAGCACGGGGTCATGACGTCCTTTGACAACGAGAGGCTTCTTCTCACCGTCGGAGAGGTCCAATGTGGTTTGTTCATGAGCAATACTTGATGGTGGCTTGAATGCTATTTGTGCGAAAACATCTGAACCGGATGTCAATCCTGCAATGCTACCATCAGGTTGTTCCCCTTCCTGCAATGGATTGTCTTTGGTACCGCCCCACGGATTGTTGTGCTCCAGCCCAGTCATGCGTACGGCTCCAAATCCGCGCCCGAACGCTACGCCACGTGCTGCTGGAATCGAAAGATAAGCACGGCCTAAGGCTGGTTCGAGTCCATCGAACCAAGGCTCACCAAGGCCGACTGGTAGATTCGATACGTGTACATCGACTCGGCTACCGATTGAGTTGCGTTCCTTTCGAATGCGTTCGATTTCCGCTTTCATCGCTTCAACAACATGTGGATCACGGCATCGCAACTGTTCACACAATTCGTTGTCCCATTCATCAGGACAATCGTCGATTCGTGCAGATTCAATCGTACCGATGGCACCAACATGTGCTTCAATCCGAATGTCTTCCAAGAGAGGTTCGACGATTGCCGCAGCAGCAACAAGTCCTGCTGTCAATCGAGCGGATGAAGAGCCCCCTCCTCTCAAGTCTGCAAAACCACCAGTTCGCAGATGCATCAAAAGATCTTGATGACCGGGTCTTGGGTGGTTTGGAATAAAGCTGTAATCGCTTTCTCGTGCATCCTTGTTTCGAATTTGAATCAAAATGGGTTGACCTGTAGCAAATCCATTGTGAACACCTGTGAGCAAATCAACAACATCTTCTTCTTTGCGTTTGCTTGCAAAATGACCACCCGGTCTTCGTGTTGACATACGTCGAGCAATGCGCTCCTCATCGATTGGAAGTCCAGCAGGAACGCCTTCTAACAAGGCGCCGACCAAGTGACCGTGGCTCTCACCAAACAATGTCACAGACAGGGTTTCCCCTAGGCGCATTTTCATTGGGCTCGAGTCGTTCCAACCAACACGTACTCAAGAACTTGAGCCTTACTCCTCAGACTCAGAATTCTCTGGATTCTTGAATCTGGTTTCGATGATGTTGAATTCTGGATGCTTTTGTTCGTACCACGATTTTATTCGCTTGATAACCCCTTCCAACTGGATAGGAATCACGATGACAATTGCGGTTCCAGACCCGCTAACGCCTGCTGCCCGAGCACCGTTTACAAGTGCATCGTTGGCTAAGATACGGGCTCTGTGATCTTTTGTTGCACCAATCACACCTCGACCATTGAGAGTCAATGCAACCAGTTCATTCCCGTCTTGGATGGCATTGAGCGCTTGGATAAATTGTTGTTGATGCGGCACAAAGTCCTCCAATGCAGGTCGAATTTCTCTCGGTCCACGTGAGACCAAGAGCACTTTCCACTCATCTCGATTTGGACCGTCACCCTGAATCAGCACTCCCTGAGCAACATCCGGTTCGTTAGCATTGATCAACTTCCATCCACCTGTTGCACAAGCCCATGTATCGTCGATGCTTCCAGTAAGGGTAATCTCTGCACGAAGTTGAGCATCGACTGCGATGGCAACAAGTTCATGCAATTCAAGTGCTGTATCCGTAGAATCACAAAGCGCTCGAACTGCGGCTACACAGAGTGCAGAGGATGACTTCAACCCTTCCCGTGCAGGAATTCTTGATTGGACCGCCCAGTGGAGGCTTTCCTGCTCAATGGGCAGTTCGTATCCAGCTGCCGTCCAAGCATCGACAATGTGTGGTAGGAGGCCATCGTTGTCATGGACTTCTCGTTTACTCTTCTTGTCGAGAACTCGGACCAAAATTGGCAGGTCAAGGGCCATGCTCGCACCGTATCCGGTACCTGCTGCATGGAGAAGACTGCATGCGCCATGGGCTGTTCCTTGTCCCAACACAGCCATCTGTCAACGCTCCTCAGACGGTGCTGAGATGCTTTGTCCGACATGCCGTGTTGACGTGAAGGAGTGACCGAAAATACAGTCACCTACGGAAAGGTCTGTTACTGAACAAGCCTCACAGTTTTGTAAAACCAAGCGAACCGTCTCCGCTTGCTGAATGAAGACATGTCCTTCATTAGCATTTTCATCCTTGAATCTCAATAGAATAAACGGCCGAGTCTCTATTTTCATTCGACCAATGGTTGACTTGCGTGATGTTCCATCGCTTCCCGTGATGAGCACCTCGTCGCCTGAAGTTAATTCGCTGAGGTATTTCGTCGTTCCATCTGCCATGTATGTGTACGCATCAACACTCCCTGCGTTGACACGGAACGGGCGCGTTGGAACGTACTTGGATGCAATGGTTTCACCATGAATGAGGACGAATGCTTTCGCGGTAGAACCAACCAGCATTCCCTCACCTTCCTCAAGCATTGAGAGCAGATCAACGCATACACGATCACCCGAATGACCTTCTTGAATGTCGGTGATGGTCATTAAGGAGAGGTCAATCTGTTGTCCGTGGTCCTCATGTGAGGGATCCTCTGAGGTGGATTTCGCAAGGCGGATTGATTTGACAATGAGAGCAGATTCTAAGCAATCCTCAGTGCAAAGCAACGCATCGACGCCAATGTCCAGTGCAAAACCCGCTCCTTGTGCTTCAACAGGCTTCATTATTTGGGCTGCAACTTTGGTAGGCGTGCTTTCGGTCGCAGCGATGACGTTCTCGATTGGAATCATGGACCAATCTTCGAAGGTAAGTAGAATCCACTCAACGCTTCCTGCAAGGCTGCGTGCTTTTGCTTGGGCCTCGGCAGAGTCGATGTGAACATGGCCACCAATGATTGCGCCGTTTCGATACAGCAATCCATCCTCACAGTAGATATCGAATCCAGTGTGAACCGAATAGATGGCATCAACGCCTTCATGTTCATTCGAAACGGGTGCAGTTAGCCACACTTCCATAACGCTCACTCACAATCCAACTTCGTTCATAGCATCGTCGGCAGACTTGTTGTGATGGACAATGAGGACAAGAGCTCTTGCAACAGCTGCTGGCTGTTCATGAGCGAAGACTTGTCGGCCCATGCAGACACCTGCAGCACCGTTGTTCATCGCTTTCTCGACCATTGTGAGCATGTCACGAGTGTTGGTCTTTGCTCCACCTGCAACAAGCAATGGAATCGGTGCTGCACCTGTTACACGAGCGAAGGATTCCTCGTTACCCGTCCACGTTGTTTTTCCAACATCACAACCAATTTCGAACGCAACACGAGCTGCGTGAGCGACGCCGTTGGTTGTATCTCCATCAACGATGTTGAGATTTGGGCCACGGGCATAGACCATGCCGAGAACGGGCAAATCGAGGTGATGACAAAGGGTGGTTAATTCGCCGAGTGCTTCCAACATTTCTGCCTCTCCATCTGACCCAATGTTGACTTGAGCAGAGGCAGCAAAGCCTCCTCGTGAAAGAACTTCAGAGGCTTGACCAACCGGTACCTTGCGAGAGGCATCAGGCCCTCCATGACGAGTTGATGCTGAGAAGTGAATGACCATGTTGGTATCAGTTCCCTCGCAAAGTTGATTGTAGTGACTAACAACTCCTTTCTGCGCAACGATTGCATTCACCCCGGCAGAAATTAAATCTCGAATGAGGCCTTCCGTATCCTCCAATCCATCGCATGGATAATCCGACATGCCATGATCGATTGGAATCCATACGCCTCGTCCATTTGGAAGAAGTGCTGCAAGCCGTTCAGACTTGTTCATGGTAAGACGAGATGCTTGACACATTCAATGCTTTGCATGCATGCAGCCATGAAATAAAGGAAGCAAATGATAAAAGACACAGTACGTCTTCCAGAGAACATGGACACAGGCTCCATTCTGGTTTTGGCCATCCTCGGTGGTGGCTTTATTCTCGGAGTCTGGTTTATTCTCATTCGTCGTGATGCAGCGCTCGAAGTGCGCCAGGGCATGGTTGCTGATGGCCTAAGAGCGCCCGTTCAAGGCTCAAGTTTCTCAAGTGCCCGTTCCGAGTTTGAACGAAAGTTGATGATGATTGAATCCGAACGTCGTCGTCGAAATCTCTCAGGTGGAATGAGCGTTTCTTTGATTCCACAAGAACAGCAGCCAGTCGAACCTGTGCAAGAAGTACCGCTCGTGGAAGAACCTCCCGCAGAAGAGGAACCTGAAGAGGAACCGGAAGAGGAGCTTGAAGAGACAGAAGAGGAGATGCTCGAACGCCGTCGTCAGCGTGATGAGGAATGGGCTCGTCGCGAAGAGGAAGAAGAGCGTCGCAGGCGCGAAGAGGAAGAAGCAGCCATGGCTGAGCAGCAAGAGCGACTCAAGAAGGAGCAGGAAGAACAGGCTGAGAGAGATCGAATCGAAGCCGAAAAGGCTGCAGAGGAAGCCCGTGCAAACGCAGAACGAGAAGCAGCGGCTCAAGCAGAACGAGATGCAGAGGAAGCCGCTCGTCAAGCCGAACTCGCCGCTGCTGAAGAGCAACGCCTTGCAGAAATCCGAGCAGCGCAAGAAAAAGACGCACTCGAACGTCGCCAAGCCGCCTCACGTGCGCTCGAAGAACTTCGTGCACGTCTTGAGCGTGAGGGTGCACGCTCCTCGGATGTCCAAGTTTCCTTGATGTGGAACAACTACAACGATCTCGACCTCCACGTCGTTTGTCCATCGGGCGAGCGTATTCACGGTGGCAACCGAAAATCCGCTTGTGGGGGGCATCTTGACGTTGATGCAAACGTTCGTCCAGATTCCCGAAAACCGGTTGAAAACGTTGTTTGGCCTGAGGGAGAAGCGCCTGCAGGAACCTACCAAGTGTTTGTCCACTACTACAAGAAGCACAAGAAGCGACGTTCAAAAGACCCAACGAAGTTCCAAGTCATTGCAAATGCGTACGGTGACCTAATGGAATACACGGGTGAACTTACCTTCGGTGAGGAAATTCAACTCGTCTGCACCTTTAACGTTCCAACCATGGAAGAACGAGAGCGAATCAAGCGAGACTTGGAAGAACAAATTCGACGCTCGGAGAGCGGGGAAATCTCTGCTGCTCAAATCCTCGCCGATGAAGCTTCACCAAAGCAAATCGAGTTTGGCGACCTTGTTGATGAGATCGAAAGCGAAATTGGTGATGAACCTGAAGACGATGGCTCTGGTGTACCACCTGCGCCTGACTTAGGCTGAATTCAGGAAAGGATGTCATCAAGACGATCGCTCTTGAGCGCATTACGAACGCTTCGTGCAATGCGTCGACCGGTTGACATTCGAGTTTCATTGATGTCCGAGTACGGAGAGCCTCCGACGAATGGATTGGATCCTGCAACAATGCGTGCACTGATTTCAAACACCTTGAATTCGAGTGAGTCGGTAACAATGGTTTCGAGACAGAATGGACCGATCATGCCTCTTGACTCGTCCTCGAGTTCAAAGGATGCAGCAACGGTTCCCTCTGCCATTTCAAAAGCACGTGGGAGCAAGGATTCGCGGATAACAACCGGTTGGTTGCCAGTTACAACAAACGATGGTTCCATGCCTGCTTCTCGAAGGTCACGGAGTGAACCCAGTTTGTAGAACTCGTCCACATTCGCCTCATCACGACGATCCATGGAAAGCAGTTCGAGACGTCCAAGGTTCTTTCCAGCATATTTGCCACGACCTTGGACTTGGTAGCCGTCGGTTGCAAGAGGGTCAAAGAAGAAATGTAGGTAATAGCGGCAACCTAGTACGTATTCCTGGATGGTAAATTCTTCCTCAATGTCGACGTTTCGACGGAAGTCACGATAATCTCGAGCGATGAAGTAACCTCGGCCACCTTTGGCTCCAGCGTACTTGACAATGACAGGTCCATCGATATCGTGGGGGTCCTCGAGAACCTTTGGCATGGTACATCCACCAGCGACCAACCAATCACGCTGCTTTGCACGGCTGCTTTCCCAGCGAAGAATACCACGATTTCCAAATGTAGGAACTTCGAGGTTTCGGAAGTTCTCGCTCCCGAGATATTCAACGAGCGATCCGTGTGGAACGATGATGACGTTCTTTTGTCGGAACCATTCAGCATAATCGAGCATCTCTCGATAATCTTCGAGCATCAACCACTCATCTGGTTCAGCTCCGGGGAACGCTTTGTAGAAGCGACGGCGGTTTTCCCCAACAGCAATACCAAGCGTACGGAAGCCTTCCATGCGTGCTCCGTGAAGGATTTGCAGGGATGAGTGTGATGCGACAACACCGATGGTGATGTTGTCCTTATCGTAGTCCGCGAGCCAAGAGAGGAGTGTGGAGTGGTCTACGCCCATGTCGAGGGGTTTCGTATGCACTCTATGACTGTTATCCCTTACTTCTCAATAGGGTGGCTCGATTTTGAAAAAATCGGGTGAAGAGTTCAAGAGCCGAATCTCCATCAAGGTTCATGGCAGGTTCAGGTTCACCAACGAATCGAATGACCTATTCGGGCTATCTTCGCCTCGATGAATTGCTCCAGTTGCAAGCAGGTCCAGAGGGGCATAGCCCCTCACCATCAAACGATGAGATGCACTTCATTATCACACACCAAGCGTTTGAATTGTGGTTCAAACAAGTACGATCAGAATTTGATGCCGTTCATGGCTATCTATCACAGGAATCGGTTGATGAGAAACACTTACCACGGATTGTCCATCACTTGGAGCGAGTGATCGAAATCTTCCGTCTTCTTGCCAATCAATGGAAAGTTATGGAAACACTGAGTCCCCAGGGCTTCCTTGCGTTTAGGGATAGACTCGGAACATCATCAGGTTTCGAATCTTGGCAAATGCGAGCCATGGAGATGCGACTCGGACTCAAGCAAGAATCAAGGGTAGCGGATATGGATCCAATGGCCCACATGAAGAAGCTTTCAGAGGAAGGAAAAATCAGCAAGGAAGCTTATGAAACACTTCACCGTATTTCTATAGAACCAACACTAGTCGACTTGATTTCGTCCTGGTTATCAAGGACACCAATCAACGGTTCCGTACCTTCAGATGGAAACGATCAAGCAACCATCGATGCTTACGTTGATGCTCACCTTAACACAATGAAGGCTCATTCTGACCAAGTGATCGAACATATGGTTAGCATTGGCCATGGTCGTCTTGAAGCACTCAAACCGCGAATGGATGCCAACCTCGCATCTGCACGAGACTTCCTCAAACCTGATGGTGTCACCAATCGAGCACGAGCAGGTTTGCTCTTCATCGAATCTTATCCTGAACTACCCCTTCTCTCATGGCCACGTCGCTTGATCGATACCATCGTTCAACTGGAACAATCCATGCTTCTGTTCCGTCATGCGCACGCTCGAATGGTTGAACGCATGATTGGTCGAAGAATGGGGACAGGTGGCTCAAGTGGCGTTGATTATCTCGATAAGACAGCAACCTATCGAATCTTCACAGATCTTTGGGCAGTACGCACTGTCTTACTCCCTCGAAAATCCCTCGATGATGTCATTCAATCCGACTATTATGGTTTCAACTCTTGATGGGTTCAGACTCACAAGAGTTCGGAACCTTCAATTGTATTCTATTGTCAATTTAATCCATGAGCAAATGGGTGTTCCTTGGCTTGGCGATTTTCTCTGAGGTTGTTGCTACTGCATCGCTTAAGTCGACAGAAGGTTTTACCCGCTGGGGTCCTTCATTGATTGTTCTCGTTGGTTATTGTGCAGCCTTCTATTTCCTCTCATTAACGCTTGATACGATACCTGTTGGCGTGGCGTATGCTATCTGGTCTGGTGTTGGTGTTGCGACCATTACGATTGTTTCCTACTTCTTGTACGATCAGAAAATCGATGCTGCTGGAATTGTTGGAATCAGTTTGATTGTCATCGGCGTTGTCATTCTTCGTTTCATGAGTGAAACCGGTGAACTGGCTGGTTGATTCTATCTCTCATCAAAGCTTTCTAGCACGTAAATGAAACTAAATTACGTGATTATTTTTCAGAAAAAATGACCCTGAATAAACATACTGTCATATATGGATGTACACGCATGTCAGTTAATGCTGAACCTGAAAACAGACGAAGAAGCCTCATTTCCTTTCCTCAACGGATTAGGATTCATCTTTGGACTAGTCAGCGTTGTTGCTCTCTTTGTGCAACAATCTCTGACAACCTTGTTGCCCCTTTTGGTGCCACTTGTGGTGTGCGTTGTACTTTGTACAGTGCTGATACGGTCCCAACAGAACACAACAACCGGTGGAGATGACGTATCTCCGAGCCCAGTAAGAATCGACGTAATCTGATTACAACCCAGATAGATCCCGAGCTCTTGGCTTTGGTTTGTACAATCGTTAGTCAAATCGAACGACCTCCAACTGTCTACTTCATTGAATCCAGCAAACCTGCTGTGCTGATGGTTCCTGTCAAGGATACCCAAGCGATGCACGGCCGCATCAACTTTGATGCGAATGGTGCCGTTTCGTGAACCATAAAGAAGGACATGCAAGATTGAGAACGAGTTGAATGAGGAAACAGGCAACGATCAGGTTGAATTGTTGCAAATCCTCTTGTTTTCTGAGAATTAATGCAAAACCGATGGCGAGTGTGGTGCAAAGAACAGCCCAAACAGGGCCATAACCCAACCAGGTGGTTGAAAGAAGGGTTCGTATCTGAATCAAAGGTCACTTGATTCGTCTAACCGAGAATCACTCATCGAGGTGAGGATCGATATCGATTGGGATGAGTTCGTTGTCGTACTCATAGACAGCAATCTTGAGTGGGTCGAGAACGAAACGGACACTTGCTTCTTCAAGTCCGTAGAGCGAAATAAGTTCGGCCTTGAACTCTTCACGGAGTTCGTCTTCCTTAGCGTAAAGTGGGGCGCCCATTCCGATTTGGAGTGCACGTGCACCGATGATTCGAGCTCGTTCAAAACGTGTGTGGAGTCGTGCTGGCTTGACCATTTTTTCACCTTACGACGTAACCGTCGCAGTGTTTCGACTGAGGTCCTGTTCTTCAACCCATCGGAAGGATATCATTCGGATTCGTGAACAAGTTCTTTCTGTCTGCGTACCGTTTGGACGTACATGATGAAGGCTGGAATGATGGCTGCCAAGGTCAAGCCAAAGATGGCAATGGCCAGGTCGGACTCGCCTCCTTGTCGATTGTCTGTCGGGAAGAAGCCGTTCGGACCTTCATCGACCAAATCGTATCCTTGCGAGCTCAACGTCGAGGCTCTTGTGAGTGGAATTCGGCCTGGAGTTTCGAGTGTGACAACAATGCTCGTCACGTTCTCGTCCAACAAATCAGAGATGTTCAATGAACTCGTGTAGATATGATACGGCATCTCGGTTTCGTTCGTATCATTGCTGTAGTTGAAGACTTCATTTGTTACATTGGCAAAAGCGTGGTCGGTGACGACGAGAGGTTGGTCGATGAAGGAATACTCATGAGGCCTATTCTTCGTAACCCAGACGTGCACAACGTGTCCATCATCGGCCTCCCAGTTAAGGGTCCCATTGGTCATGTTCAATTCCAAGAATCCGTCCCATTCTCGAGTAAAGTTGTCCAACGTTGCCGCAAGTTCGTTTGATTGGGATGGGCCAACAAGAAGTCCTTCTCCGTTGAGAACGACGTCAGGAACGCCCCAAAAGCCGTATGTTTCGTACAATCGAATGTTGGAATCTGAATAGAAGTGAAGATCTGCTGGAGATGGATGATGTTGGATGATGGTCGTATCTGTTCGGTTCAACTCTTTCAACTCCTGAGAGACAAGTTCGCAAGGTTCGCACCAATCTGCAGAGAAGTACTCGATGAAATGCGTCGTTTCTTCGGATGCACATGTCTCGTTACCAAGAACACAATCGACGTCAAACGTGCGTACATCGTACATTTTGGCAGGAGCATATTCTCCAAAATGCCCGATATGGGCTGTTGATTGTGAGGAAAGAAGAACCGTCAACAGAATCGTTGTGAGCAATGCTGCCGTCTTCCTCATGGTACGTGGACGCAGGGTCTTGTTAAAAGAGGGCCGCCTTCACGGCTTGACATGGACCAGCCTTGGTGGAAGCGACCATCGACGCTTCCTCTTGTTCTTGTGGTGATGGCGTTGCTCATCATCGTGGTCGGGGGTACCATTCGCATTCACGATGCAGGTGAATCCTGTCCGGATTGGCCCAAGTGTTTCGGTACGTATGGATTCATAGTTGATGAAGCGGAGCAAGAGGCCTATTGGGAAGCCAATCCAGATCAAATCGATAGTCGCGGACCAGATCATCGCT
>CALDQY010000031.1 GCA_937911445.1 uncultured Rhodobiaceae bacterium
TACTTCTTGTTCGGATTCTTCTTCTTCCTCGTTGGTGGCGTACTTGCACTCTTGTTCCGTATTCAACTTGCAATGCCTGAGAACGATTTCCTGACACAACAGGAGTACAACTCGTTCTTCACTCTGCACGGTACGACCATGATTTTCCTTGGTGCAATGCCTATGATTGCTGGATTCCTCAACTATGTCCTTCCACTTCAAATCGGTGCGAAGGACCTTGCATTCCCTCGAATCAATGCCATGGGTCTCTGGCTCCTCGTTTTCTCTGCACCTCTCATCTTTGGAGGTATTTGGTCCGGAGAAGGTGCCGACATTACGTGGGTCATGTATCCACCATATTCGTCTTTGAACAACGCAGGTGATTACGGTGCCAACGCAGGAACGACGTCGTTCATTGCAGGTATGCTGATGCTGGGTGCATCATCAACGCTGGGTGGTGTCAACTTCATCACCACAGTCTTCACCATGCGCGCTCCTGGTATCACGTGGATGAAGATGCCACTCTTCACCTGGTCTGCGTTCGTCAGTGTCTTCATGCTGTTCATGTCCCTACCAGCACTAATCATCGGTGTAGCATTCCTGATGTTCGACCATACGATAGGTTCGACGTTCTTTACAGGTGGAGGAGATCCGTTGCTGTTCCAGCACCTGTTCTGGTTCTTCGGTCATCCTGAAGTGTACGTTGTTATCATTCCAGCCTTCGGTATCGTTTCCGAAGTATTGGCAACGAGTGCACGACGTTCCATCTTCGGTTACAAGTCAATGGTCTTCGCCATGGCCGGAATCGGAATTGTTGGTTTCATCGTCTGGGGGCACCACATGCTCACGTCGGGTATGGACCCATTCTGGCGTGCTGCATTCATGATCACCACCATGGCGGTTGCGATTCCAACCGGCGCGAAGATCTTCAACTGGTTGATGACGCTCTGGGGCGGTTCACTGGTCATGAAGACCCACACGCTCTGGGCTCTTGGTTTCCTCATCACCTTCACACTCGGTGGTATCTCTGGAATGTTCTTCCCTGTTGCAGGGCTTGACACACACTTCCACGATTCCTACTTCGTCGTTGCTCACTTCCACTATGTGTTCATTGGCGGTACGGTGTTCGCACTGTTCTCTGGTGTTTACTACTGGTACCCGAAGGCAACTGGACGTAAGCTCAATGAGACGCTCGGCCTCTGGCACTTCTTGATTGGATTCGCTTCCTACAACGCTGCCTTCTGGCCAATGCACGCACTTGGTATCCAAGGTATGCCTCGTCGAACACACTCCTACACCGTCGAAAGCGGATTTGCGGAGTACAACATGGCCATCACAATCTTTGCCTTCATCTTCGGATTGAGTCAACTCCTCTTGGTTTGGAACATCATCTACTCCGGAAAGAACGGTCAGAAGGCTGGCAAGGACCCATGGGGCGGTTGGTCGCTCGAGTGGTCCACCACTTCGCCACCACCTACTCCTTCCTTCCACGTCATTCCTACACAGCGTGACATGAACGA
>CALDQY010000032.1 GCA_937911445.1 uncultured Rhodobiaceae bacterium
CGTCTCACCATCGCTCATCAAATTACGAGCTGATCGCTCAGTCTACAAGACCATCTCGAAGTATGTCAAAGACGACCACCTCCGACAAGCACTCAGTTTCCATTCCTTACTCGTTGGTGGCAATCCATTCCAAACTTCATCCATTTACACGCTCATTCATTATCTCGAACGTGAATGGGGCGTGTTCTTCCCTGAGGGCGGAACCCACGCATTGGTACGAACACTGGTCAAGTTGTTCGAGGAACTTGGAGGAGAAATCCGTCTCTCAACACCCGTCAAATCGGTCGATGTCATCAAGAATGGGAAGGGCACAATCCATCGAATTACAGATGGAAACGATACCCAGCAAGACTACGACATGGTCATCTCGAATGCAGATGTTCATCACACCTACAAGAAACTCTACTCGAACTCCAATATCGCCCAAAAGCGAGCGAAGAAGCTTGAGAAGATGGATTGGTCCATGTCCTTGTTCGTGCTTTACTTTGGAACGGACATTGAGTACAACGATGTTGCACACCACACGATTCTGTTCGGACCTCGGTACAAGGGACTGCTCGATGACATCTTCAAAGGAAGCAAACTTCCTGATGACTTCAGTTTGTACCTCCACGTTCCAACTGTAACCGACAAGAGTCTCGCTCCAGAAGGATGCAGCGCTGCATATGTTCTCGCTCCAGTTCCTCATCTTGGACGAGCCGATGTTGACTGGGATTCCATTGCTGATGAGTATGGTGATCGAATCATCAAGGCCCTCGAAGTCGAGATGCCTGAATTAAGTAAGCACATCGTTACACGACGACACATCACACCAAAGACGTTTGAAAACGAACTTGCCGCATTCAAAGGATCTGCATTCTCAGTCGCTCCAAAGCTCACTCAGAGTGCTTACTTCCGACCCTCGAACAAAGACTCAGGCATTGATGGACTGTATCTCGTAGGCGCAGGAACGCATCCAGGAGCTGGATTGCCAGGCGTGCTCAACTCGGCAAAGGCTACGGTCGATCTCATTCTTTCAGA
>CALDQY010000033.1 GCA_937911445.1 uncultured Rhodobiaceae bacterium
CTTTGGGAAGTTGAAGACCCAACGCGTTTTGGTATCGTAGGTCTTGATGATGAGCAACGCATCACGCAATTCAAAGAAAAACCAGCACCAGAAGAGGTCTTTTCAAATCTCATCAATGCGGGATCCTACCTGTTCGAAGACGATATCTTCGACTACATCCCCTCGGGGCGCAGTTCGCTCGAGCGAGAGGTGTTTCCCATTCTTGCTGAAGAACGTAAGCTGAACGGTTTCTCCTTTGATGGCTATTTCATCGATGCAGGAACTCCGAAAAGCTGGTCTCTTGGTGTTGAAGCAAGCATTGCGCATGAGCGTTGGAAAAGCGGCAAACGGATTGATTCCAATTGGCATGCGGACGATTCCATCAGTATTCGTGGCGATAGTAATGTTGAGAACTGCATGCTCTCAACAGGAGCAACGATTACGTCTGCTCACCTCTCCAAATGCAGCCTTCTCAACGACGTTCAAGTCGGAAGCAATTCGAAACTTAACGAAACACTCGTAGGAAGAAACTCGACCATTGGGAACAATTGTACAATGGACAATGTCGTTGTCGATCATAACTCGATTGTTCCTGACAATACCGTTCTTTCCGATGCACAATGGCCGCTTATCGAATGATAGAACGGAAGATATCAAGAAGAATTAGTGTGTGGGATTATCATGCAGCCCCTCATCGTTGTCAATTTCAAAACGTATGCGACGGCCATGGGTCAGAAGGCAGTCGATTTGGCACAAGCGATGGAACGAGCATCAAAGGATCATGTTAGAATGATTGCAGTCGTCTCTGCCTTTGACCTCCATGCAGTCAAACAAGCCGCACCATCCTTAGAGGTGTGGAGTCAGCATCTCGACCCTGTTGGGAAGGGATCGTTCACAGGATGGCTTCAACCTATAAACGCTATAGAAAGAGGTGCTCAAGGGACAATAATCAACCATGCAGAGCACAAAGTCGACATCGAACATGTCCAACAACTTATGCAGCAATTGCCGGATGAGTTCCCGATGTGTGCATGCGCAGCCGATGTTGATGAAGCGCATCAACTAGCAGAGCTTGGCCCTACATTCATCGCAGTAGAGCCACCAGAACTCATAGGCGGAGATATTTCAGTCACAACTGCAGATCCTGCCATCGTTTCTGAAACGGTTAATGCCGTTCGTGCCATCAATCCTCACGTTCGCGTCCTTTGCGGTGCTGGTGTGAAGGACGGAAAGGACGTCAAAACCGCTGTTGAACTTGGCGCACATGGCGTTTTGCTCGCCTCTGGCGTGACCAAAGCGAGCGATGTTGATGCCGTGCTTGCTGACCTCGTTGCAGGCTTAGGAAACTGAGGAGTTGAACAAATGGCTCGCAAAACGAAGCGCAAGCCTGTTCGAATTGCCCATGAATTGTCGAGAACTCGTCGCAAGGCCATCGAAAAGGCTCTACAGGAGCATCAAATCGAAGATCGTGCAGAATGGGATCGAAATTCGGAATGGAGCGATTATCGCTTCTACCGAAAACTCGTCAAAAGAGGAACCATTCGAACGATTGAACTTCCATTGCTCGAAGTTACCATCGGCGATCCATGGTCGACTTCTGTGACCGTCATTCACGGTAAGCGCCCAGGCCCTACGATCACCATTCTTGGAGGCATGCACGGAGACGAACTCACTGGACCATCTGCTTGTACGCATTTGCTGAGTA
>CALDQY010000034.1 GCA_937911445.1 uncultured Rhodobiaceae bacterium
TATCGTGAATTTGCTCCAGTCAATTGGTGCGAATCCTGTTCAACGGTCCTTGCGAACGAGCAAGTCAAGGCAGGTCGCTGCTGGCGATGCAACGGTCCTGTACGACAAAAGGACATGAGTCAATGGTTCATTGATATCACCAAGTATGCACAGCAGTTGCTGGATGGTCTCGATACCATCGAATTCCCAGAAAGCGTTCGGTTGATGCAAGAAGACTGGTTAGGTCGATCTGAAGGAGCTGAAATCGAATTCGGTATTGAAGGGAGCGAAGAAACCATTCGCGTCTTTACAACCCGTCCTGACACCCTCTTTGGTGTCACATTCGTCACACTCGCACCAGAGCATCCACTTGCGGAAGAGCTGGTCAAAGGAACAGAGTACGAGGCCGGTTGGAAGGCCATGCACGATGTCTATGCCAACATGAGCGAATTCGATCGAATCAAGAACCTCAACAAAAAGGAAGGTGTTTCACTAGGACGATTTGCTATCCATCCGCTCACTAGTGAGAAGATTCCAATATGGGCCGGTAACTTCGTTCTCGCTACATACGGAACTGGGGCTGTCATGGCTGTTCCAGGTCATGATGAACGCGATTTCGACTTTGCCAAGATGTACGATTTGCCCATCAAGCGCGTACTGGTGCAAAACGAAAATGGTGATGCTGATGAGGAACTTGAATCAGCATACACGGAAGATGGATACATGGTTCATTCTGGTATGGATGGATTCGATGGTCGGTTCGGAGATGCTGCGCGTACTGCTGTTATCGATGCTCTCGAAGCCGCTGGCAAGGGCGATCGTCGAGTTAATTGGAAGATTCGCCCTTGGCTCATCAGCCGCCAACGCTACTGGGGCACACCGATCCCAATCATTCACTGTGAAGACTGTGGAGCCGTTCCTGTTCCTGAAGATCAACTTCCAGTTGAACTACCACGAGATGTTGTCTTCGATGGCAAAGGAAATCCTTTGGAAACCTCAGAATCCTTCCTCAACGTATGTTGCCCTGATTGTGGCAAGGATGCCCGACGTGAGACGGATACGATGGATACGTTCGTTGACTCATCGTGGTACTTCTTGCGTTATACCGATGCCAACAACCTCGATCGGTGGTACGACTCAGATATCGCAGATTATTGGATGAACGTTGACTTCTATTGTGGTGGAATTGAACACGCCCAAATGCACTTGATTTACGCTCGATTCTACACCAAGGCACTTCGTGACCTTGGCTTCCATAGCATCGATGAGCCATTTAACGAACTGCTCTGTCAAGGCATGGTCAACAAGAGCGCTCCATTCTGTGAAACCTGTTCTGTAACTCTCTCGGTGGATCACGCTGGCTCACCTTGTCCGCATTGCAATTCACCACTCGGTGAACGCTCGGCTAAGATGAGCAAGTCGCTTGGAAACACCGTTTCTCCTGAACAGATGATTGAGCAATTCGGGGCCGATACCGTTCGATTGTTCATCCTCTTTGCTGCGAATCCGACCGCTGGAATGGACTGGTCTGATTCAGCTGTTGAAGCCAATCATCGGGTGATGCAACAACTGCAAACCATGCCCGACCAACTCCTCGGATGGGACAAGCCTGCCCATTCCATCGATGACTGGATGATGGCACGACTCCGACAACGCCTCCAACAGTGGTCCGATGCAATGGACAGATACGACTTGCGTCGAGCGGTCGAATGCTCGCATTACGACATGGTCAAGGACATCAACTGGTACGTACGTCGTGGAGGAGGCAACGCTGAAGTTGGCCGAACATTGCTTCACTCCTGGACGCACATGATCGGCATCGCAACACCTCACCTCGCAGAAGATTGGTGGGCGCAACTTGGTGGAGAGGGTCTCCTCGCTGCACATGTCATGGATGACATTCAGACCGTAAGTGAGGAAGATCAAGCCCTCCTCGATGGAGAAGCATTGATTCGAGATCTCCTCGAGCAAGCGCGAAAGGTTCGCAGTGTTGCTGAGCGACACATCGATGGAGAAGCAACATCGCTCACCATCGTCACCTCTGCACCATGGAGAAACGCAATGGCAGAAATGGCATTGGCCCACCTCTCTGAAGGAAACAACGTCAAGACCTTCATGGGCATTTTGACCCAATCAGAACTCGCTCAAGGTGAAACTCGGGGTGAGCGTCTTGGATTCTGGAACAAGCGCATGCTTCCTCAGGTGTTCAAGTGGGACGATGAAAAGAGGCGTATCCTTCTCTCAACACTTGACGAAACACAGGTCTATGCCAATGCTTCAGATTTTATTGCAGAAGAACTCGGGCTAGCATCGGTACGTATCGTCCGTGGTGAAAGCGAAGAGGATCAGACTGGGAAAGCTGGCGTTGCAATGCCGCTTTCACCCGCATTCATCTATGCTTGAGCTTCTTCAACGGGTTCCGAAGAAACCTCAGGAGCAGTTGCTGGTTCGGTCTCGAGCGTTGGAACCGCTTTTTGTTGTGGTTGATTCGTCGGTGCCTTGACCGGTTTGAATGTGAAGTAACCGGCAACACAAGCAAGAGCGATTGCTATCAAGATCAGAACTTGGTTGATTCCAAACGAAGACTCAGTACTCTCGCCCTTGTTCTCAACGACGATAACGGTACAGCCATCTGCATCGACCTGCTCGCCAAGAGGTGTTGAAGGGCACAGATCATCGTCGTTGAGGATTCCATCGGAATCCGTATCAGCTTGCTGAGATGAACATCCTGCACCATCAACAACGGTACTCAATGGCGTCCTCGGACAAATATCCACTTCGTTAAGAACACCATCTGCATCATCGTCCACATCCTCTTCACCATCAACACATCCATCGGAATCGAAGTCTTGGGAAGGCAACACTGGTCCAACCAAACCACGTGGACAGAGATCGAAGATGTCATCGAAACCATCGCCATCGTCATCTTCGTCTTCTTCATCGTCATGGCAACCATCTTGGTCGCGGTCGAGTGATACATCGGTCGCATTCCAATCACGGTATCCCTTCGGACACATATCGAGTTGGTTTGAACCAATCATATCGAGCATCAAATCGTTGTCATCATCCAGATCGTTGATGCTATCTTGACAACCATCACGGTCCCAATCGTTCATTTCTGTTGAATCCCATAGAGCAAGGTCACGTGGGCAACCATCTTCGATGTTGACGATGCCATCACCATCCTCATCCAAATCGCACGCATCACCAATGGAATCACCATCAAGGTCTTCTTGTCCAGCGTTTGACGTGCTTGGGCAGTTGTCGCGTTGATCAACAAAGCCATCCTCATCTGTATCGAAGTCCGAACATCCATCTCCTTCAACATCGGTTTCAGAAGTTGAAACCCATCCAATTGGACCCTTCGGGCATGAGTCGAGGTGGTCGTAGACGGTATCGTTGTCATCGTCAAAATCCTCGTCTGCATCTCGGCATCCGTCGCTATCATGATCGGTTGAAGCACTGCTTGTCCAACCGACTTCGCCTTGCTGGCAGGTGTCAAGATCGTCGGCAATGCCATCGTTGTCATCGTCATCATCGCAGACATCACCAAACATGTCTGATTCAAAGTTCGCTTGGTCTGCATTGGATACTCTTGGACAATTGTCGATACCATCGAGCACACCGTCTCCATCGAGATCGGTCTCATAGTGCCAGACACCACCGTCTTGTCCGCCAACGGCAACAACGGAATGATTTCCATACATTCCTGCCTCTTCGAACGAGAATGCGATGAGAGAACCACCTGATGAGGACGGAACCATGTCATAGACACGGTCACGACCATCGCTTCCACCCATGAGTGCCCACAACCAGCCATCATCGAAATCGTACTCGCCGACGAAAATGTCGGTTCCGAAGTAACCCGTATCATCATCGTAGTCAATCAGCGTCTCTCCACCAAGGGTGAACGAATATGTGGTCACACCGGCATAGATCACGGAACCGGATGCTGTTCGATACGCTGCACTGTACATGTCGTAACCGGAACCACCCTCAACGATGAGCCCGTCCCACGCCCCATTGGTGGTAATGTCAGCTCGGAATGCATCAAACCATTGTGTGGTCTCACTGTAATCCGTTCCAAACGTCGAATTGCCCTCAATGGTTCCGAACACTTGCACATCCAATCCTGCACCTGCAACGCATCCATTGACCAAGTCGTCGCCTGTTCCACCTGCTTGTTGCAACCAAATCCAACTGGTCGCATCGTACTTGGCGACAACGATGTCACCGCCGCCATTTGACTCAACAGAACCGACCTCATCAAATGCGAGTTGTCCAATGAACGTAAAGGCGATGAACGTATCACCAACGCTGTTTTGACAGAAGCCTCCGAAAGGCTCGACACCATCTTCAGACATCGCAGAGAATCCGTTTGTGAAGATGCCATACTCATCGAACAACATCACTGCGAGGCTGGATTGGGAACCACCCGCAAAGATGGTCTGATTCATATCGAGAAGTTCTTTGAACAACACACTCACATGGATTTGATCGTATTCATCAACAAACATATCGAACATCAAGATCTCTTGTTGGTTGGCAATGGAGACAGCCCATTGCCATCCGGTTTCGACGTCGTATCGCGCGATGTAGGCATTGCCCTCATCGGAATCTGCATCTTTGTCCAGCGTTGGGAGAGAACCCAATGTCATGTTGCATTGAAGCCCAGCACTGCCGAGACAATAATTGCCTGCAATGATGAAATCACCATCGCTCATCAATGAAACCGCATCCACTGAATCGACACCAATGCTGCCAAACGATTCACTGAAATTCCATTCGTTTGTTTCATTGGAGATGGCGATGAAACCATCCATATCATCAAATCCAAGTTGATTGGAATCGTGTCCATTATCTCCTATGAGAATGGATGAAGTGAAGCTACCACCAACGAGAACCGAGTTGTTGTCGAGAGGTGCAAGCGCATTGATGGAATCTTCTCCAAAGCCACCAACGGTGACTGCCCATCCCAACGGCTCTGAACCCTCTGTATTGAATTGTTGGGAAATTTCAGCATCTAGGACCTCGGCTTGAGGGTGAGACACCGTTGCAAGAAGGAGTGCAAAAACGATGAACATTGGACGAAGCATAGTCTTGTGATGAACTGCCACTTCATGAAGGTGTTGCGTTGTAGTCCATTCAGTCCATTGTGACGATTGGTTCAAAGACGGTCGACGTCGAGGTCCAATCATGTCCCAAGGTCGTAAGCCAAAACGCAGCGGTCAGGGGCGGCAACGAAGCCGTCGTCGGTACGGTGGCCCACGCAAGGCCAATCAGATTGAACAATCGAAGAAGGAACTTCTCGAATACAATCAACGAGCCAATGACCGATTCGATTACGAAAAAACCGGCCTCCAGCCGGTTGGACTACCAGATGATCCGTCTGGTGCGAAATCGTTCTCATTCACCTGGAAATGCAACCCTGTCCGGCTCTCGGATGAGGAGAAAATGGCTGATTTTGTTGTCCGTAGAGGCGAGTTTGGTTGGCTTGATGACGATCGTGTTGATGAGATCGCAGCGTTTGCTGAGCCACTATCCATCTCAGCAGATCAAGCGTTGTCGCTCCGCTCAGCTCTTCTCCAACAGAAGACCGTCTACGGTCACTCAACCATGCGCAACCGTGGCCGTCAAATCCATCGCGATTACAAGCAAGGAATGTCCGTGGTCGAATTATCGAAAAAATACGACTTCCCTCCCATGAACATCTTTCGACAAATTCTCGCTGAGAAAGGATGGTCGAAGACGAAGATCAAGGAAGCTGTCCGGGCACCATCTCGCTTTTCAGAACGTGAACGCAAAGAATTCGAGGCTGCAGAGGAAGCCGATCGAGTTTCCAACGTGGACCAAAGCGAGACGCACCTTCGTGCTGATGTGTTCGAAACCATCCTCGCCGATTGGTTTGAGGAACAGGGCGTCCGACTCCGCCGTCAGCCTGAACTTGTCAAAGAGCAGTCGGTTGAAATCGGTGGTCCAAAATTGACGCCAGATATTCTGTTCCTCGACCACGTTGAAATCAATGGTCAGCCTGTTGCCTGGATTGATGCAAAGCACTTCTACGGCGCCGATGTAGGATTCCAGCGCAAGAAGATGTCCAAACAAATGATGCGTTACATCAACGAATGGGGAAGCGGAGCCATCGTGTTCAGGCACGGTTTCTCAGAAAATCTGTACATGGCAGGTGTGACCATGTTGGATGCCAGTCCGTTGGACCTCTCAGGATTGCAAGATCGTCCTTAGACGAACCGCTGCGATGCGATTCGCGTTACGAGTGAATCCAAACGAAGGGAACGAAGGCGTTCGGAGAGTTGTCGTAAATCGCTCTCATCAAGAGGTTCGTTGGCTTTTGCAGGAAGGAGGACACACGAAGTTCCAAGCATGCACAATCGTGCTCGTACCTTAGCTTGGAGATTTAGTTCATTGATGACGGATTGAACCGAGGCAAGCATCGATTGTCTGGAAGGCTCTTCCAACATCTTCGACATTCGGCCGAACGTTTGTGCTTCTTTCAACAGTTCATTCCAAATGGATGCAGCCCATTGTTTCGTTGCAAGACGGTCTACTGCAGCATCACCTGCTCGCGTAATGCTTGATTTCCAGTCGGGATGATCGATGTACTCTGACGTATGCTTGGATTCACTGGACTGCCAAATCAAGAGGATATTTGAATCAAGTGAAAAGCTTCGAGCAACGCCTGGTGACGGTGGTGAACCAGGATGCGTTCGAAGTTCAACACCTCCAACATAGAGTCCAAGAACATCGCCAAGGCCTCCAGAGTACCGTCTCTCGATGTGATGTGCAGCCCGGAAATACTGTGAAACAGATCCTTTCTCAGTCATCTGAAAACAAGCCAAAGCCAGTGCTGAAAGTCCTGCGGCAGACATACCAAACCCTTGGCTGAGTGGTAATTCAATATCGACGTGAATGGAATAATTGGCATCCTTTGGAAGAAGACGTGCTTGACGTAACTCGTCGATCAGATCGTCGTACATTTGCTCACTGAGCGACTCACTCGGTATCTGAGCATTGATTGTAACCTCAGTCGTACCTTTTGATTTGATATCAGGAATATCTTGATCCCAGCCAGCCATCTCTTGGCCCGCTTCGATGACCTCGCTTCGATCCGATTCTTGAATCGATACAGAAACACCATGCTCAAGACAAATTCCCGCTCCACGACTTCCTTGGTTTCGAGGGAGAAGAGCATCATCATGGATTGAAAACAGTAAGGTGATGTGTCCACCAACTCGAACTGTTGCCATGGTCAAGCCATCTCACAGTGAATCATCAAGATGGCGGAAGGTCCGATATCGGAATCAAGCAAAGGCTCGTTCGAGGTCGTCACCGAGGTCGGTGAAGCGAGACTTCAATTCCTCAATGGCGCTGTTGAAGACAGCCTCGGGAGCCAATGAGCCATCGGTCTCGAAGGAGAAGACGAAACTGCCATCAACCTTGTTCAGAACAATCGCATCATCGAAGTCTGCATCTCGGCCGGTACCGTGACCGACTTGGTGGAGAGCCTTCTCGAGGTCCAGAACCGTTGAGACATCGTCGCACTTCTTGCTGCTGAAGAGTTTCGCATCGATGGCTCGACCATCGCTGGTCTTGAGGTCAAGGTCGAAGAGAATGGATGCCTTCTTCGGCTTCTTGAGTTCTGCTTCATAGCGTGGCTGGAAGGTGACTGCAGATGCAGCAGACCACTTGGCGTGGTCACGGCCTCGACCGAGTGTTGCAAACGCAATGAACTCGAGGAACTGTCCCTGAGCGAGGTAGGTAATTGGAATGGATTGCATTTCTTCGCTAATATCGAATGTAGGATCGGATACGTTGGTCAAGTCTCCAGCACGAACAACACGATATGGCTCATCGCTGTCTGAGGATGGGCCTTGGACGTTGAGTGTGTACAAGACTTGACACATAGGGCAACCGCGATCATCTTCGGCCATGTCCATGCAATTTGGACAGTCGTCA
>CALDQY010000035.1 GCA_937911445.1 uncultured Rhodobiaceae bacterium
AGCATTATCTCATCGATTGTTGGTGAAACCAAATCAGTTGATGCGCGTAAGGTTGAGTCTGCAACAGCCTTGCTTTCCAGTGGTGCATTGGGTTCGTATGCGGCATCGATTGTTTCTGAGCGAAACTCCGACATTGAATCAAGGACGTTTGAATCTGAACCTCAATCGAGTGAACCTGATGAGGTCATCGTTGAAAATCGTGATTTCATTTCAGAAGGTCCTGCCTACATTCCCCTACCTGGAAAAGAAGATCAAAAGGAAATTCAATCGTTGTTTAGAGAACCAAATACAGAGTTTGTTTCAGATGGACCTGCTCATATTCCTTTGCCCGAATTACCTGAATTGGAAGAGCCTGTCTCGCTCAGTTTGCCAGAGATGCCTGATTTAGACGATTTGCTTGAATCCGATGAGACAGTTCCATCGTTGCCGAATTTGGATGATTTGTTTTAGATTTGAATGGAGAGGTTCAAATTGGTGGCTCTGGAGGTTTGAATGATGTGGAGTTCCTCATTCGATTTGCATTGCCACACAACCCATAGCGATGGCTCGCTTTCTGTCGAGGAACTTGCTGATGCTATGCAACAACAATCCGTCCGTGTTTGGTCTCTGACCGATCATGATACCATTGCAGGCTGGGACGAAGCAAAGGATGCGGCTGCTCAACGTGGGATTGCGTTCGTTCCGGGTGTTGAACTCACCTGCGATGTTGAATTGCCTTGGGATGAGAGTATCCTTGCGTCCAATGCTCGCCATCGACCCCCATCCTCATGGCATCTTCTCGCCTATTTCCCTTACGAACCAATTGCAGAGGGTCTGAAGAAATTCGAGGAATGGCTCGCACCATTGCACGAAGATCGAGTCCCTCGAATGCTTGAGATGATCGACAAAGTCAATGCCTTCGGCATGGCGATTGATGCTGAAGATGTGATGTCTCGCGCAAAGGGCAGCGTTGGGCGCCCTCATCTTGCTCTGGCCATGGTGGATGCTGGTTATGTTGAATCGATGGATGAGGCCTTCGAGAAGTGGCTTGGAGATGGAAGACCATGCAATGTTGAACGTCCGAAACCATCGCTTGCAGAAGCTACAGCACTGGTTCATGCTGCAGGTGGAATTACTTCATTGGCGCATCCTCGGTACTATGGCGTTGATTATGAAGCATTGATTCAACATCTGAAAGCCTCGAAGGTCGATGCCATCGAAGCATTTCATCGCAGTCATTCCGATGAAGAGAGGTACCGTCTTTGGGTGCTTGCTGAACAATACGGTCTTGGTGTAACCGTTGGTTCTGATTTCCACTCGTTCAAGGGTGGTCATCGGCCTGGGCACATGCCAGTCATCGTCAAGAGTTTGCCTACGCTGATTTCATCGGCATGATTCGATGCAGCGACAAAGCTACCTCAAACAGGAAGATGACTGGTAAGGAGACGAGGAACAGCGACAGAGGATCGGGTGGCGAGAAAAGAGCACCTATGACAAATGCTGCAAACCAAATATGCTTGCGGTAGGCTGCTAAGGTTGGAGGTTCCACCAATCCGATGCGCAAGGCAAGCAGAGTGACAACAGGAGCTTGGAATCCGATGGCACTCGCTATGCACAAGTTCAGAATGAAACCGACGTACGCTTCCAGTTTCCATTGTGTAGAAAGACCAGCTTGCTGTGCATCGTTGCTGAGGTATTCAAACAGCATCGGAGTCAGCAACTCCCATGCATAGAGGATACCGCAAACCGCCAAAATCAAACTCGATGCAATGGATAGGACGAATGAGAAACTCGGCTTAGGCGGGCGGAAATTCAACTCTCGAAACCGTTCAAGAACGAGTGGATGACGTGCACCACGTAGTGTTGATTCTGTGAAAACGAGCAAGAGGGCTAAGAACAATCCGAAACTGGCTGAAAGTTGAATTTGAAGCATCAGGAATTCAACCGGCGATGTGACAATGACCTTGACGTCATCAGGTAATCGTTGATCCTCGATGAGCCACGTCACGATACCTTTGGCAATTGGGAAACCTACAACCAATCCGACAAGGAACAGTCCAACCAGTGCAGTTGCGCGTTTTCGAAGGTAATCTCGTGCTGAATTCAGCAATTGACCGCCCGGTGAACCCATCAATTCAGAGACAGCGTCTTCCAGCGATGAAGAGGACGCCATGGTCATCGCAAGCGTTTGTTCTACAAAAGTGAATGCTCACTCTTCTTCCCATGTGTGGGATGGACGAGAATCGTACCATGGTCGACCATCGTTGTTCAATCGATACAATCGGTACACAACAAATCCAGTGATGTACAACGATGGAAGTGAGAGAGCGACTGCTTGTGTCATGGATTTTTCTGAATTATCGTAGTCCGATTCAACCTGAATTTCGATAACGCCTTCATCGCCTGGGTGATGGAAAAAGATGAACGTGTAAACTTCTGGTGATTTGAGTGCAAGATCGACGCTTTCGTTGGCTTGCAGTGAAGCAATACATGCAACTTGCTGGTTGCAATACTCAACAGCAAGTGCTTGCATTGTATCCCAGTCAACGCTATAATGCGAGAAACCTGACTCCGCCAAATCAACGGTGATGATCGCGTACTCGAGTTTGAGCGAAGAATCCAGATTCCGTATGGTTGTTACTATCGTTTCATCTTCTTCAATTTGAGCAAGAATATCTTGCACAGTATCGCCCGGGCCGAGACGGAACGAGGGTTGTTGTTCATTCGTCGCATCTTGATGATTGACTGCGCCCATCATTGCAGCCAACAAAATGAGGAGAACGGTTCCTTCAACAAGGACATGTTTCCAAACCTTTTGCCGAGTGACGCCTCTGAATAAGGGGCCGTAATCGTTCCGCAATCTTGGCTGTATGTGATGAATAAACAAAGCTCCGATTGCACCTACAAGCATGCCGAGTGGTATGTCGATGATCCAGTGGATGCCTAGGTATAGGATTGCAAAGATGAAGACAATCGTATTGATGAGAATAAACATGTGATAACGATAATGACGCCACTCTTTGAGCTTCTTTCCTTTTGACTTTACGTGGAGGTAATTCAGCATCAAAATACCGAATGGTATTGCGACGTGGAGTGATGGTACGGCGTTGTCAAGAGGATCATGGGTTGCATAAAATGTTGAATACCATCCATCATGGTACAACAAAGCATCCATGCTAGGAATCCAAGAAGACGTGACTTCGACGTTGAAGAACAGATAGTACGGAACTGCTAGAGCATAAATCAATAGATAATTCAACGTCACCTTGTCTGTCATATCCCTGTCACTTGCATAGGCATAATACACAGTCGTCACGTAAATGAGGAAAAGGTACACAAAAAGATAATGAAAGTTGAGGAATGCTGTTAGTGCATCATTCTCGAATGTCTTCTGGATCCACAAAACAACATTTCCTTCAATCCCATGGACTGTGTCTGTCCAATGTCCTGTGCGGTGTTTAATTGGCTCATTCAATCCATCGGTCAGATTCTTCCAGCGTATGATGATGAGATAACCCAAAGCATGGAGATAGTATCGATGCTTGCGAATGGTTTCAAACCATGTGCCATACTTGAGGCGTGAATCTTTGTCATGTTTTGTGAACAAGGCGCATATGAGTGGTGTCAGGAACAGGATCATGATCATCATGACCGTCCATGGACTCATGTTTGACCTCCACCGATAGCGCATTTAGAGGTTTATGGAACAATGATGAGGGTTGTTCAACATTTGAGAGCATACTTCGGGGACGGGGCTTCAAGAACCACAATGATTTGGGAGAATTGAAGCCGATGTATAAGCAAGCACCGGAAAACACGCTTGAGAGTCTCGTTCATGCCATGGAGCTGTTCGATGCCATCGAGTTTGATATCCGACTTACGAAGGACAATCACATCGTAATCCACCACGATCGTACTGTTTCAATTGCTCCTTCGTTACGTAAGGGTCGTTCACCATTCGTCGAAGATTGGGATCTCGATGAGTTGCTTCAGCTTGGTTTTTGTTCCTTCGAAATGTTGCTTGAAGACGCCTCCATTCAACGTGCTGTCCAAGAGGAAGGCAAGGTTCTCGTGGTCGAATCGAAACGACCAAGCCTTAAGCTGAAGCGAAGTGGAGGATGGTTTGCCACAAAGAAACATGACATCCACATGGGAGAGACGATGAGGCGTGCTGAACAACTCCTTGACCAATACGATGTGCCGAAGCATTCCACTGTTCATTACGCCTTTCACAAAACCATGGGCAATGCAACGAAGCTTGGAGGCATTCAGAGGAGTTGGTCTACGCTGTTGCCGACCATTCGACCGTTTGCAGGAAAGAAGACACATCGTGTCCTTGCTTTCCCGGAATACCTCAACACGTCTTTTTCGAAGTTGATGCACAAGCATCAACGAAATGGTTCCCCAATGATGCCCTGTGCTGTAGAATACGTTGTCTCTCCAACCAATATGGTGCCCATCGGTAAGACCGTTGGCCTCAATGGAACATCATTGAAACAACTTACAGCAATACGCAAAGGCTTCCCAGTGTATCTTTGGCCAGTCAGTCCAAAAATCGAACATTCGGTTCTCAATGCTGGTCTCTCGGCTTTGACAGATACGAGCGATCCAAACCTTACATGGCTTCCAAGTGGTCACGCACGTTGGACGCGTCCCGCAACATATCCGTTGGATGCATCTCAGCAGGATCGATTGAACAATGCAACGAAAGACGACCACATCGAGATTCTCAAGTCGCTTGATAGCGAGGTCGTTCCTTGGATGGAGTGCGATGAATCGCGAAGACGAGAACTGCTTTCCTTCTGGAGAACAAAATGGAATTGGTCGAAATCCGTTGATGAACTCTTGGCCTATGAGGAAGAAAAAGGTAGCATGCCTTGGGAAATCGTACGCATGATTGGTCACCGAGGTTCGGGCAAAACCAAGCGGCCTGTTCTCTGATTATTCTTGTTCAATGATTTCTGGCATGTGCTGTTTCGCATCATGACGTAAGAACGGACCATACAAGGTTGGTAACAGTGTAACACTGGAAACCATAGCGAGGCTGATGGCTACGATGAAGACTTGACCGAACAATCGCAATGGAAGCAATCCAGAGAAGTTGAGGATGGCAAATCCACCAGCAGTACTGATGGCAGCACCGAGCATTGCACGCCCAGTCGTTGCTGTTGTTTTCGAGGTCCATTGAGCGACCGTCTTTTCTGGATGCAGTTCAACTTCTTCCTCCAATCGAATCACGTAGTGTACTGCATAGTCGACACCCAACCCAAGCGCTAGGGCACCGATGGTAACCGTTTGAGAATTCAGTTGATATCCTGCAAGACCCATGATGCCGTAAACCCACAGAACAACAGTGATCAAAGGAATCCAAATGACTCCACCGCGCAGTACGGCTTGGGTCAGACTTTGTGTTCGAACGAATTGAATCAAAATCAAAACAAACAGAATCGTAAAGGCGACAATGGCGGTTGATGTAACTGCAGAAATCGCAACATCAGCACTGATTTGTGCAAGAATCAATGCACGACCACTGAGTTCCATCGAGAAGCTTCCGTCAACCGTCGAGGCAGCATCTTGAAGCGCTTGCGAGAGGCCTTCTTCGAAATCAACGGTTGCTTGCCAATCGAGCGTGTTTGCCTGAAACGAAATGATGGTCTGGCGACCATCAATGTAAAGAAGCGAATCGACGAGGTCTCTTCCTGTAGCGTTTTCAAGAAGATATACTTCAAGTTCATCAAACCCTTCTTCCGTCGTCAGATTGTTGAGTAGGCCATCCAAGGTTGGATTCCTTCCACGTTCCGATTCCAAGGTGTCCCAAATGCCAGTAGGAACGCCTGTTACACCGTCTGTACTGCTGAGTGTCGTAATGGCAGTGTTGTACGCTTCAACGCCATTTTGTGAGAGAATATCACCCTCAAGAACAACATACAACGGTGTGGGACTGCTTTGGAATTCTTCGGCAATCATGAGGAAATCCTGAACCACTTCAAGCGAATCGTCGAATTGATCTGCTGTATCAAATCCAACCTCCAGCGTACTCATGCCGTACGCCATTGGGAGGGATAAAATCACAGCAACAAGGATGACAAGTGCTGGTTTGTTTTCAGCCATTTGTCCGATTCCTGCAGTCAATTTCGTTTCGTTCATGGCTCCTGATTTTTTCAGAGGCAATGCCTTTGTCGGCAACGCCGTCATGAGTGCAGGGAGGAGCGAAATGCTGAGTACATAGATTGCAAAGAGACCGAGGGCAATGACCGTACCGAAGTTAACAAGGAACATTTGTGAGGAGAGCCTGAAGGAAAGGAAACCAACCATGTCTGTGAAGATGGCGATGACCAATGCGGCTGATGTCAGAACTGCTCCTGAGCGAATTGCTTTCAGACGTAATTCAGTATCGAAATCTTTCATGGTTACACGGCCTTGAGGATCATCGCGCTCCATATCCTGAAGGACTTCTCGAATTCGCGTTACGACGTGGATACCATAATCGACACCAATGGCTAACAGCAAAATCGGTATGCTGTTCATGGCTGCATTGAACGTGAGTCTGAAGATGCCTGCAGCACCATAGGTTGCCGCGATAGCGAGTATGGTCAAGCCGATGACATATGCGGTATCTCGAACAGAACGGAATTTGATGTACAACAACACGGTCAAGAAAAGCAAAGCGAGCGAGGTCAATATTCCGATTTCTTTGCCGATGTTTGCACTTTGTTCGTATTGGAATGCTGAGAACGAGAAGACTCGAAGTTCATCGTCTCCTGTTTCATTCCGCATCTCAGCAATGGAAGCGTCTGCCCACTCGACAACGAGTTCTTGGACATCACCAATGATTTCCGCATCCTCGTAATTGACTGGGTCGGTTGAAACGACCAAGCTGATGAGAATTGGTCCATCGCTTTCCCATGGACTCGATTTGTCGTCCGCAGGCATGGTTGAAATGATGTTGCTTCGATGATTGATGTTCTGCAGACCAATGTAGGTTCCCAGAGTCCCTTGAAGCGGTCCTGTTGTTGTTGCAATTGCTCCAATTTCTGAAGGATTTGTGCGGCTTTGTTGAAGCCCTTGAATTTGGCCGAGGAGCGCTCCAAGTTCAGCGCTAATGTCCAGATTATCATCCATTCGTTGTTGCCATTCAGTAACTTCACCAGGGTTCCAATCACGCAGTTCCTGAGCGGTTGGTGCGAATGGTGCAGGAATGGCATCAACGACGGTTTGAAGGTCGCTAAGGGCGATGCTGAAGTTTTCTTCGCTTGCAACAGTAACGTTCGCAATGTGCATGGAGAGAGCATCCCGCCATGGCTGCGTTGTGATTGGATCTTGTGTGTTCAGCCAAAAGAGTGCGGAACCCGCTGGACCGCTCGTAGCGCTTCCACCAAAGAGAGCTTCTTGGTACTCAAGAAACCGTTCGTTGGTAGACAATTCGGCTTCGATGGTCGCAAACTGCTCCCATGTTGATGCTTGCTTCATGTCGCCATCTCCGATTTCGTCAATGATACGAACAAAATCAAGCGATGCTTGATAGCGATCTTCAATCTCATACAGCAGTTCAGTCGTATCGTTTTGAGGATAAAATGCATCTTCACTGTTATCGAAATTGATGAACTGGGCCATCGAGGAGAGGGCCAAGGTGATGACGATGATTGAAGCTATGGTTGCCTTTGGTCGTGTAACGGACAATGTGGTCAACGTGTTGAATGGATTCTCCATAATTCAAAGTGCTCGAGTTGAGGTATAAATGGCTGTTCAAAAAATGAAACAAATCTCGCATGAATTTGAACACTCATTGATAAGTTCAGAGTGGGACTAGTAAGCATGGACAAAGCTCCCAAGTGGAAACGAGTTTGTAAATCATCGAAACTCAAGATGAACAAGGTCAAAGGGAAAGCCATTGGGACAAAAATGGTCCTCGTGATGCGAACAGAAGAGGGGATCTTTGGTAGCAATGCACTCTGCCGTCACATGGCTTGGCCCATGCATTGGGGTGGCAAAATCAAGGATGGTTGCTTGCGATGTCCATTGCACCAAACAACCTATCACCCAGAGGATGGTTCTGTGAACGAATGGTCACCAGCACATTATTTTCCAGCCTATGGAAGATTCCTCGGCAAACTCCGAACACCATCCTCGTTGAAAACGTACGACGTACGTGAACACGATGGCTACGTTGAGATCGATCTCAACTCGTAATCACTCAACGTGTCGTAGCACTTGGTCACGTGCAAAGTACTTGGGTCGATAGATTGGAACGCCCTTGCCATTTCGAACAACAACTCGCTCATCGTAGATTTGGGCTCCAATACCTGCAACTCTTGCCCAACCGAAGAAGGTCGTGTAGTAACTTGGGTCCTTAAGCCCAACGTGGTGCAACAATGCACCAGATGCGATGTCGACGTTAGCGTTTGGATTGGAGATTTTTGGATTTTCTGAAAGGACGCGTGGGGCAACTTCTCGTAGCGTCCGAATAATCTTGAAGTTCTCGTCATCAGGACAAATCTTCTCTCCGAGAGCAAATTGAACAGTCGCTCGAGGATCTTCTGCTCGAAGGACAGCGTGACCAAAGCCGAAGACTGGTCGTCCGGCTGCAAGTTCTCCGCGAACGAATTGTTCCACCTCATCTGGATCGGATGTTCCGACGCGTAGAACGAATTCCAAGCATGATTGATTGGCACGACCATGGAGTGGGCCGCTGAGGGCGTTCATTGAACTCGCCATTGCAGAGTACAAGGTCGCATGTCCGCTTGCAACAGCCTTCCCTACGAATGTCGAGAGGTTGCCACCACCATGATCCATGTGAAGAACAAGGTAAACGGACAGAACACGTGCCAACTTCTCTTGGTCGACATCGAGTTGCAAGGTGTGTGTGAATCGCTCGACCATTGACAAACTGGTATCGTCCGCAGGAATGTCATCGGTTCGTCCTTCACGATATCGGAACAGGAGACCCATCATGCGTGGCATTCGAGCGACGAGATTGAGGGCATCCTCTCTCCAATCGTTCTTGCAATCCCACATGCCGAGGGATTGGATGCCGATGGCAAGCCAATCCATTGGGTGGCCATCGCGTGGAAGTGCTGAGAAAATAGGATTGAAATCGCCTGGAATGGTTGCCCGCTGGGCAAGGTCTTGTTTGAAAGCGGAGGACTGTTCAGGCGTTGGCAACTCCTTGTTGTGGAGAAGATAAACAACGTCTTCTGGCTCCATTTCAGCAAGTTCCGCAATAGGGTAGCCACAATAATGGACGCCTTCGTTTGGGGTGACAAAAGACGTTCGACAGGTTCCGACTGGAACGCCTCGCATTCCGATGTCAAGATGAGCCTCAGTCAAGTTGAGCAATTGGTTTGCTTCATCAGTCACAGTCTCACCGTTGTAAGCCAACGCGGTCATTCGTATAAAGGAAAGGACGGAAAGGAATCCGTTAGGTGTGCGATACTACACCGAATCATGAATCTTGCCACACGCGAAAACCTTGGGTTGATTGTCGATCAGCATGGACATGCAACCGAATCTCATCACCACTGATGAGAATCGCATCCTCTGCAGTTAGCCCCGGGCATGTTGCCTTCACTTGTTTCCAAGAGCGCTTGCTGCGCAGATTTTCTGCCCACCATGGAAAGGCTTTGCACTGCTGTGGACGTACTTGATAGATGCTGCATTGCTTGTTTTCATCGAGGTAGATGCAAATGCCATCGGATTGATTCGACCGGAGAACATAACGACCGTCCAATGTCGTTGTACAATCCCTCTTCAGAAACTCCTTCACACTCAATCCCGCATGATCGGCGAGGCGTTGCGCATCAGCACGAGACAGGTACACAATGCCTCCCGGTTCATCGCAACAGCGTCCACAATCTGGTTGACAGGAGAAGTGAACACCTTCGGTCCACCAAGCGCCTCTCATTCTTCTTCACCTAGAAGTCGAGTCGTTGGTCGAATCGTCGATAAGTGAGCGATTCGAATTTCTTCATCCTCCATTTCGAAGGCTTCCATCGCATCTTCACTTACCAAGCCAAGTTCGTGTTCAATAACTCTCAATTCATCAACGATATCGATGAGTTCATTGGCGTCGGCATGAGCGGTTCGTTCGAGAAGTTCCTCCATCTTGAACTCTAAGTGACGTAGGCGAAGATCGTCTCGAACCATCAGTCGCTCACGTTCTGCAAGAGCTTCATCGATGGATGCATCAATTCCTGTGAGTACGTCTGCTGTACGTTCAATGTCCCGACCACTGACAGTTCCCAATTGATGTGTAAGGTGCCGGTCACGTGAATCTACATCGAGGACGGTTGGTGCTTCTGGCGTCAACTCTTCGAGAGTTGTGCGCAGGTGCATTTCGAGCAAATCGTTTGCACTGGAAAGATCTTCAGCAGATACTTCCGTAGGTTCCCAATCGTCCTCTTCCATCTCAAGAGCCGTCGTATGAAGTTCGATCCCACCTGCATCGACTTCGGTGTAGACAACGTCAGTTGCTCGTTTGAGAATGTCTGAGGCTAAGGAGATGGATGGTTCTGGAATTGCAGCATTCCTCGTTACGGACTGCAACGTTCGTCCAGATAGAACTGTGGTGACATCTTCTGGATCAACGATGTTTTCTCCACGCTCATGTGCATCTTTCAGCATTGAAATCGCTGCTTCAACGCCTCTCCATGATTGACCTGAGTGGCTGAGAAGCTGCATGATGTGTGCATCCTCGAGAAGCATACCGAGCAACGAAGTTTGATGCTTAATGTGCAGGGCCAGACTTGCTTCTGAAGCCGGTTGCACCCTTGAAACCGACGCATTGCGCAGCAATTCCCAAATCCGTGAAGATGACCAGTCACGTGGAGGTGTGCCTGAGGTGCAGAGAACATGGACGCCGAGATTGAGTGCATGGTCAATGAGATGGCCAACTGTTTGTGCATGGTCTTCATGTGCAGCAATGACATGAACATCGTCAATCAACAGCAACACCGTCGTTGCGATTGCATCTTGCCAATCATTTGGCAATTGGCCTGCACCAATTATTTCGGTAGCACGAATGATACGAACATCACCATCGAAATACCGCAATGCGCTTTGTCCAGTTGCATTGAGGAGGTGACTTTTTCCAACTTCGCTTGCGCCAATGATGATGTGTGGATTGTGCCGTTCTCCCAAATGGTCGATGATCGATTCACAGACGCTTGTGGCTTGTTCGTTTTCTGGAGTCACCTTCCACTGTTTGAAGGTCTTGCGTTGGCTCAATTCCAACCGTTGAGGCCAGTGTGTCTGGTTGGATAACGTAGTTGAATGATGCAATCGTTCACCTTGTTTTGGACTAGACATCGTTGTGGGTGTCCTGTTGGATGGCATCTTGCGTTGCTCATCGAGAATCGATGACCAAATTGGTTGCCCCATTGAAGAGAATCCAATTTTGTCGCCCAAACTTCCCTCGGGGATTGATTCGTCGAAACTCCGTTCACGCAAATTCTTCATCCTTGAAACTGGGTGGGAATTTTCCAGTTCAATCGTAGGCTGATATTCGATATCCTCTCCAAACACTTCTCTGCTGATGGCAGCCATCAGTGGTCGTTCATGAATTGGTTGGGATGGAATGAGACGGCGCTCTGACGACAGAGTGGATGGCTTATTCAGAAGTTGTCCAAGTTTGGACGGATTCTCTTTGGTTCGCTCCTCTTGCTGTTCAAGACCTGCTTTTGCCTTTTGCAATGCAATGCGCAATCGATTGGTTTTCTCAATGCTCATGCGTCGCCCTCCGGTTCGTGTTCATCAGAAAACCGTTGTTTTGCTGATGCATGCTCACGAGCATGTGGCGATGTCTTTGTGTTGGATTGTTGATGTTTCGGTGTCGAGACGGCAACCGGTATATGACCCGTCGATTTGATTGGTGGGAATTGAGCAAGTCTTTTCCCTGCTGTCGATGCCACCGCCTGGTCGATACCTTTCGATGGAAGTGAAGGTTTTGAGGGAGGAAATGCGTGTTCTCTCGATGAAGCCAGTGGAACAAATTGCTTTGCTTTGTTTGAATCAACCGCTCGCAGGTTTGGAAGCGTTTTGTCATGCTTTGCGGCAGCATCCAACGTACTCCCTTTGCTCAATTGTGGAGTGTGTTTTCGCCGTCGAACAATACGTTGCGGCGTTCGTGGTTTGCGATCGAGGAGACGCTCCACGTGTTCGTCCATTGTTTCAGGTTCTTCGGTGAACACTTCCTCATCTTCATCCGATTCTTCGGCCCATTCCATCATTTTCGATTGAAGCTCTTCATCCACCTTCATCGATTGATGTTCAACTGGTAATGTTGAAGCGGGCTGAAGAACAGTTGGCTCTGAAGCAATGACTGGATCATGTGTGTTCTCCTCAAGGTGCTTTCCAAGTGCTGCCTCTTCTTCCTCATCGATTGTTTGGAAGTACGGATGATCTGCTAAGATTTCGACATCCAATAACCACGATTGAAGTTGTTCTTTGCTCAAACGCGAACACTCGCGCTCCAATCGAGCTCGTTGCTCTGTTGAGAACGCCTCGAGATTGGAGGTAAGGATGAACACATTTCCATTCAAACGTGTCTGGTCGACAATGCTACGAATCATCTCAATGACCCTTTGTTCGCCGTGAATGCCTGATAGGTACTCAATACCCTCCATGATCAAAGCGCATTTTTTGTGCTGCTCAAAGAAGGTGTCCACTGTCGTTCGAATCGATTCGAGCGACGGTTCAAGCGTACACTCATGCTCTGTTTCAGATAGCCAACGATAGTGTTCCAACCCTGTTTTGAGATGATTCTCCATTCGAGGTGGCGACTGCCTTGAGAGAACAAGGAACGGTTCACTCAATTCCTTCAATAAATAAGCGAGATGGAATGCATCGTCTGCTTCGATGCTATGTTCCAACCATACCTGGCCACGTTGAAGCATCGTTCCTTGTTGATTTCTCAAGCGTGCTTCACTACGACGTCGAAGTGCTTCAGGAACCGATACGCTCGGTTTCAGTTCGGGCAAGCGTTCCTCTCGCTCAATCTTTCGACGAGGTGTGCGAACAGTTGTCCACCACATGTCCTCTTTTTTGTCTTCATTTGAATTGACCAATCTTGCGTCGGGGTACTGTGAGAGCGTGCTGGTGTAGGTTGCTTCACTCATTTCATGGAGGCTCATAGTTGCATCGAGCGTTGAGGCATCAGACTCGATTTCAAGAAGCGCTTCAATGCCCAAACGGTTTTTGTCGGCATTGTGGAATGCTGCTGCAAGGGTTCCATCAAAGATGAGAAGATGACCAACACGCTCACCCACGTTCGGAATGTTACGAACAATTTGAATGGATCCATTTTGTTCTAGGGTCGCCAACTCTTGAGCAAGATGTCGCAGAACATCGACGCCTCCACGCCTTGATTCTAATACATCTCCGGGAATAAAATCCACCAATTACCTCACCCCGTAAGAAGGAAGATTTGCTTTTATCTTTTGAAGTGTGTGTCCCTTGATGTCAAATGAGAAGCATTTCAATGGTCGATGCTTTCGGCCAACCATGGAGGCAACACCACTTTCTGAAGACGAAGCGGTTTTGCTCGAACGAGGTCGCCAAGATTTCGACAACGGTCGATTTTGGCATGCACATGAAGCATGGGAAGATCTTTGGAATTCTCTCAAAGCACGTCATGCCCCGAGAGCTGAAGTCCTCCTTATCCAAGGATTGATCCAAACAGCGGCACTGCTCTACAATCATCAGCGAAAGAAGGTTCGTGGTGTCACCAATCAATGGGCGAAATTGACGCCAAAACTTGAGCCATGGGACGTTGCTTGGGGTTTTGATATCGCACAACATGTCAAGAACATCTCTGTGTTTTTTCACGATGTTGGTGAATGGCAACAAACCTATGAAAACGTTCGACTTCCAAGAATCGATAAGGAGGGTGAATGATGACGTTTGAAGAAGGCCTTCCAGATCACTTCATTATCTTCTCACAAACACCAAAAGCACAAGAACACAGTCGTCGAATCTTTGCTCGCTTCTGCCTCTTCCTTCTTTTACCTCTCCTTGGCATTGTCCTTGTTGGAGCTTCCTTCCTCAGTCTCATCTTGCTGGGAGTGCTTGTTGGTATTCTCGTTGTGGGCTGGAGCGAGTGGCGGCATTGGCAACGAATTCCATTCGCTGTCAGCCCCTCGCATCCTATGATGGAACTTGATTCCATCAAACAAGCAGATGTCATGATTCGTCTCCAAGACGGTCGATGGGTTGAGGCCGGTGAAAACCGATACAGGCTGATTCAGGACGATTTACTCTCAGGGTTCAACCTCGTCGCGTTGGATGAAGATTACACCATCTTCGGTTTTTTTACAGAGGAGAAAACAATTGGTTCTCGTCTTCGAAGAATAATGGCTTTACTGAACCAATCTCTTGCTTTACGAGATGCGCACAATGAGGTTGAAGATGAGATTGAAGATGCTCGAAAACGAGAATCGATGGATTATGGGTTGCTTGACCGTGATTGGCCAGAAGAGATGGAACTTGAGGATGCTGCAGGTCCAATCGCCAAGAAATTGATGCGTCAAGAATAGACTCTTCGTTGATGCACAGACGGGTGCATTGATAGCCTCAATGTTGCAGCCTACCTTTATGGAACCTCATGTTCGTTGGTCTGAAGTGGTTTCACAACTCAAGCCAGAAGATGAAGATCTTCTGTTCGGAACCTCGTTGTCTCGTCGTTTTTCTCGACTCCCACTATGGCTATCCCATCCAGCCAACATTGGCATGTTCTACGGATTCCTGATCAGTTTAGCCCTCATTTTCCCGTATATTTTACGATACGATAACCTCAACGAATCGTTTTCGAATTGGTTGTTGTTTTCGGCTCTGTTTATGACTGCATGCCTCGTGCTTGGATTTGCATCCTTGATTCTCGTCTCCTTTTCGAAACGGATGCCGATGACACCTCCACGCGTCATCCTTTATCCCATGCCGTTCGTTGGAATAGCTTTGCTTGGTATGGATTACTCCAATATCCTCGCCATACCGAGTGGACTTTCACTGTTCGTTCTATTGCTTCCAGGTCCTGCTTACGTGCATTTGTCTTGGGCCCCTCGATGGCGCCTTCTATGTATGATTGATGAGGGTGTCAACCCATTCGAGGCTCCCAAAACATACACGGAACCAATCGAAGATTCAGCAGACAGTCTTGCTGGAGAAGATCTCGAACTTCTGGAAGTCGTCGATGCGTTCGAATCCGAATAGGAATTCAGATGAGTCCGACTTTGGGACCAATCGATTCCAACAGTCGAAGAACGTCGTCGAGGTCGTCTCGGGACAAACCAGCTGACATCTGAGTTCGAATGCGGGCTTTATCACGAGCGACCATAGGGAATACAATCGCTCCGGCCATGACCCCCTCCTGCTGGAGGTGTGTTGTCATCGCCTTCGCGGTTGAGGATTCACCACACATGATTGGAATGATCGGTGTTGTCGATACCCCCGTATCAAATCCGAGAGATTGCAATTCCTTGCGGAAGTAGTTGGTGTTCTCCCATAGTTTTGCATGGTGTTCTGGCTCTTCCATAAGCACTTCAATCGCTGCTTTCTGTGCGGCTGCAACGCCAGGTGGTTGTGAACCTGAGAGAAGCCACGAGCGTGAGTGGTTCAATGCATGCGTTCGTGTCATATCCGTTCCAGCGAGGATTCCTCCTTGAACGCCGAGTGCCTTTGAGAACGAACCGACTTCGAAGTCAACCTTGCCTTGGAGTTTGAAGTGATCCACAATTCCTCGACCTCCCTCTCCAAGAACACCTTCTCCGTGACAATCATCGACCAGAACCATTGCTCCAAATTCCTCAGCAAGTTTGTTCACTTCATCCAGCGGTGCATAATCGCCATCCATGGAAAAGACGCCATCGGTAATGATGAGTTTACGATCTGCATCCTCATGCGCTCGAAGAACGGCTTCGAGTTCTCCCATGTCGTTGTGAGCGTACACGCCACGACGTGCCTTCGTTAATCGAACACCATCGATGATTGAACCATGGTTCAGTTCATCGCTAATGATAACATCCTGTGGACCTTGTACCAATGTCGGAATGAGTCCAACGTTTGCAGTGTAACCTGCTGAATAAATCAAGGCTGCTTCAACGCCTTTGAAATCAGCAACGGTTCGCTCGGCCTCGAGATGAAGATCCATTGTTCCAGCGATGGCTCGTACTGAGCCGCTACCTGCACCATAGGTCGTCGTAGCATCGACCATTGCTTGAACGACCTTGGGGTGTGTTGTCAAGTTCAGATAGTTGTTTGCAGACAGCATGATGGTTGGTTTGCCTTCCATCGTGCAACGTGGTTGATTCGGGCCCTCGAGCGTTGGCGGTTCCCAAAGCAGGGATTTCTCATTGAGTTCGTCAAAGCGTTGTTTCATCCAGGACATGTCGCCAGGCATGGTCTCACCATTTGCGCCTCGTCGAGGTTGATTAAGGGCTTTTGTGAGATGTGGCCTCAACACGCATGATGAAAAAGGAGAGGAGGTAGCGTCTCGTTGTGCAACTCAATGGAATTGTCAGTAGCGGGTTAGGTCGAGCACATGTTTTCATGTCTCAACCGCATTACCAAGAACAATTTCGAACCATTCTCGGAACAACAGCTTGGCCGGGTACACTCAACATCACGGTTGAGCAAAATCACCTTGTCCACTACATTGCACTGAGGAACAAGGCTGGGATCGATACACTCGACGCAGATTCAACTTCGCTTGAGCAAGCATCAAATGTCGACGTTGATGCTTTTGACGCACTTCGTGTTCGTGGGTTTCTGCGGGATGGCGTCTCTTTTGGTGGAGCCACCGCCTATCGTGCGAAGATTTCCCATGAGAATCACATCATCGATTGTGCTATACTCATTCCAGATCTCACTCGACATGTCGATGTCGTCGAAGTGATTTCAGGGCCGTTTCTAAGAGAACGTCTCGGTGTTGAAGATGGTGATGAAATCACGCTTTATCTTGGTGAATGATTAATCCCAGATTCCCATGTCCATGCGGGCATCTTCTGTAGCATGAACTCGTGGATCCCAGCGTGGGGACCAAACCAGATTGATGTGCACGCTATCGAGACCATCGGTCTGCAATGCTGCACGATGCGCTGCAGCCATGATTTCAGGAGCTGCAGGGCAGCCAGGTGAAGTGAGTGTCAAATCGATTTCAGCATGCAGACCTTCATCGCGATGTTCGAAGCGAACGCCGTAAACAAGACCAAGGTCGACAATCGAGATGTCCAATTCAGGGTCTTCAACGGTTTGCAGCGATTCCATGACGTGTGCTTCCTCGACCATTATTCAACCCCCGATAGATCCTTCATCACCTTGTCAAACATGTTTCGAAATCCATTGCTCCGTGAAGGTGAAAGCGAATTGAGGATACCCATTTCGACAGCGAAATCAGGTGTCAAAGCCTGTGCTGTCTCGATTGGTTGTTGGTCGATGGCAATCGTCAAAATACCCATCAATCCTTGTACCAACTTCGAGTCAGCCCCTGAATAAAGTCGGACAGACCTATCCTCAACGTCAACTCGGACATGGGCCTCGGATTGACAGCCTGTGATTCGGGTTGAATCATCCCATTCAGAAGTCGGCAATTCGTTCACTTCAGAGGCAAGATCAAAGACATACTCCAAACGTTCCATTCGATCGTCGATGGATTTGAAATCCTCAATCAACTCAGAAAGTTGCACAGGATAGGTCATGCGAATCGCTCCAAAATATCTCGAAGGTGCGTCAAAAATTCTTCAGCATCTTCCATGGTGTTGTAGATGTAGAACGATGCGCGCACTGTGCCGCTGATACCAAGTCGGTTCAACAACGGTTGGGCACAGTGATGGCCTGTTCGGACCGCAACGCCTCGTGCATCGAGGAGATGTGCAAAATCTTCGCTATGGAGCGTTGGATGCAAAAAGGAGACAACCGATGAATCGTTGTCATCGTGTCGCCCGTACACCGTCATGCCGAGGGAGCGAAGTTCATCTGCAACGTATCGAGCGATCCCAAGAAGACGTTGATGTTGCTCATTGAGATTCAATTGTCCAAGATAGTCAAGTGCAGATTTCCAGCCAATGGCTTCAGCAATTCGAGGTGTTCCTGCCTCAAATCGGTGCTCATTGGTTTGGTAGGTGGATCCCTCGAGCGTCACCGTTTCGATCATATCGCCTCCACCCATGAATGGTTTCATCTCTTGGAAGGTCTCTTCATTAACCAACAGACAGCCAATTCCTGTTGGACCACACATCTTGTGGGCAGATAATGCCATCATGTCTGCACCGAGCTCAGCCATGTTGATCTGGCAATGTGGTGCACCTTGAGCAGCGTCAAGGAGTACTCGTGCACCGTTTTCGTGGGCAATTCGAATAATGTCTTCAATAGGATTTCGAACGCCAAGGACATTCGATGTATGGACCACACAAACGAGCCCTGCACCTTCGATGGATGCTTCGTATGCTTCCATATCGAGCGTCAAGTCGTCTTTAACTGGGACGTAACGTAGTTCGTTCCCAAACGCTTCAGCGAGCATCTGCCAAGGAACAATGTCACTATGGTGTTCCATTTCTGTGAGGACAATGGCACGACCTTTGAGTTGAGGATGTCCCCATGCGTGCGCTGCGAGATTGATGGCCTCCGTTGTCCCGCTTGTGAGTATGCAACGTTCTGCATTGAACCATGATTTTAACGACGTTCGACACGCTTCATAGCCATCGGTCGCCTCACCAGCAAGCGTATGGACTGCACGGTGTACATTGGCGTTGTGTTTGGTGTAGTAATCGTTCATGGCATCGATGACAACAGCCGGTTTTTGTGTTGTCGCCGCATTGTCGAGATAAATGAGCCGATGGCCGTTGACTTGGCGCTGGAGTATTGGAAAGTCATCTTGAATAGCCATGCAATCACCCAATGAGTTGACATTCAAGATGCACCGTCAATCGGGTTTGCATCGCTTCTCGTACATGTTCAGAGTCGAGCCCGGTAAAGGAGTCAACAAGGAAGCCTTCTACAATCATCGAGGTTGCTTCTTCTTTCGATAATCCTCGACTCATCAAGTAGTGCAATTGTTCTTTGTTGATCGGTGCAGATGCAGCACCGTGAGCGGCAGCAACCTCGTTCGCCAAGACCTCAAGTTCAGGAATAGCTTCGGCTCGTGAGGATGGTGACAACAAGAGATTTCGGAAAATCTGGCCAGCATCGGTATGCTGTGCAACATCATCGATGGTGAGTGCACCCGTTCCAATCGAATGGCTCCGGTCATCACAGGCGGCGTTGAGCAACAGGTGTGAGTTCGTGTGTGGTTGTTGATGATGGATTTCAATGTGGTGATCATCATGTCGCGTCCCATGCCCGTGAACGGCGATGAATTGCTTGAGAGAGGAATTCGAACCTTTCAGAGTTGAACGGATGTCGGATTTGTTTCGATGCCCTCCCATCGAGAGTGTAGCAAGTTCAAACCGAGCATCTCGATGAAGCGACCAATCATCGACACGAACCATGACCGAATCGGTGGACAGTTCGTTGATGACGCCTAAGCTCAATTGTGCATTCGCATTGATGTCCCCTGTTAGAGCTAAGCCGAACCAATCCGGTTCTCCATGCAAGTGAATGACGATGTTTGATGCAGTATTGCACGTGAAATGAAGATGTGTTGCGACTGCATGTCCACCTGCGTGAATGTGAATATGCCCATACTTGTCATCGCAATCGATGGTCGTGGTCTCTTGGAGAACTTCATTGAGAAAGATTCGGGCGATATCCGAGGTAGGAAGTGGTTTGACTGCCGATGTACCAAGTTCAAAGTCTTCCGTCTTGATGGATGCTGCATCGACCTGTGGGACAGTATCAACAGCGCCAGGATGGACCCTTGACCATGGCGTGTAGCGCCAGAGGTGTTCGGATCGACTTGGAACGTTGGCATCGAGATACGATGTCATCCAATCGAGCCCTCCATTTCCAATTCAAGGAGACGGTTGAGTTCAACGGCATATTCCATGGGGAGTTCTCGGGTGAAAGGTTCGAAGAATCCGTTGACAATCATGCCCATAGCCTCTTCTTCGGTGTGGCCACGGCTCATGAGGTAGAACAGTTGGTCACCAGAAACTTTGGAAACGCTGGCTTCGTGTTCAAGATCAGCTGTCGAGTTTCCAATTTCCATGGTCGGGTATGTATCGCTTCGGCTGTCTTCGTCGAGCATGAGTGCATCACAAACGACCTTTGAGCGACATCCAGCAGCCTTTGGCGTAACCTGAAGCATACCGCGATAAGACGACCGTCCACCGTTTTTGGAGATGGATTTTGATAGAATGTTCGAGGTTGTATTTGGTGCAAGGTGGTGCACTTTTGCACCAGCATCTTGATGTTGGCCTTCTCCCGCGTAGGCTACAGAGATAACCTCAGCGTGAGCTCCTTCTCCTTTGAGCAGAACTGCAGGATATTTCATGGTCAACTTTGAGCCAATGTTTCCATCGACCCATTCAACGGTAGCGTTTTTGTGAGCAACACCACGCTTTGTGACAAGGTTGTAGACGTTTGCAGACCAATTTTGTACAGTTGAATAACGGATTTTCGCACCTTCCATGGCGATCAATTCAACCACAGCGGAATGCAAGGAATCCGTCGAGTATGTTGGTGCAGTGCATCCCTCAACGTAGTGAATCGATGAACCTTCATCGGCGATGATAAGCGTTCGCTCAAACTGACCCATGTTCTTGGCGTTGATTCGGAAGTATGCCTGAACGGGCATTTCGACGTGGACGCCTTTCGGCACGTAAATGAACGAGCCACCGGACCAAACCGCTGTGTTGAGCGCAGAGAATTTGTTGTCGGTGTGAGGGATAACCGTTCCAAAGTATTTCTTGACAATCTCAGGATGCTCTTTGAGTCCTGAGTCCATGTCAAGGAAGAGAACACCTTGTTCTTCGAGATCTTCTCGAATTGAGTGATAGACGGCTTCGCTTTCGTATTGAGCTGTGACACCACCAAGCCATTTCTGTTCAGCCTCTGGAATACCCAATCGGTCGAAGGTTCGCTTGATGTCATCGGGTACATCGTCCCAATCCTTTTCTGTTTTATCGGATGAACGTAGGAAGTAGGTGACGTTGTCGAAATCGATACCTGCAAGCGATTCACAGTTGCCCCATGTCGGCATTTCTCGTTCCATGAAGTGATGGTAGGCTTTGACCCGAATGTCTGTCATCCATTCTGGTTCACCTTTGAGTTCCGAGATGTCGCGAACGACTTGTTCGCTAAGTCCTTTGTCGAATCGTATGGTGGCAGATTCAGGATCGTGGAATCCGTATTTGTAGTCTCCAACCGCATCTTGAGCTTCTCGTGTCATTCAATCACCTCAAGCAAGGGCATCCACCCAATCGTATCCTTCCTTTTCCAGTTTGAGCGCAAGTTCAGGACCCCCGCTTTCAATAATTTTTCCGTCGATGAGAACGTGAACAACATCAGGCTTGACCAAATCCAAAAGGCGTTGATAGTGTGTAATGATGAGGCACCCGGTGTTTTCCGCAACCGCATTGATGCCCTCTGCAACAATGCGAAGCGCATCGATGTCCAGTCCAGAATCGGTTTCATCAAGGAGTGCCAGATGAGGTTGCAAGAGCAACATCTGAAGAATCTCGAGACGCTTTTTCTCTCCACCGCTAAAGCCATCGTTTACGTATCGTGAGAGGAATGATTTGTCCATGTCGAGTTGCTTCATGGCTTCGTTGAGTTCTTGACGAAACGCCCTTGGCGAAGGGGCCTCGCCTCGAACCGATGCAACGGACTTACGAAGGAAAGTTCCAACCTGAACGCCAGGAATCGCTGCAGGGTATTGGAATGAAAGGAACATACCTGCACGTGCTCGCTCGAAAACCTCCATGTCTTCGATGTTTTTCCCCTTGTAATGAATGGTTCCACTGGTGATTTGGTAGGCAGGGTGACCCATGATTACGTTGGCGAGTGTGGACTTGCCAGCACCGTTTCGACCCATGATGGCGTGAATCTCTCCACGGTTCATCTCGAGACTAATGCCTTGAATAATTGGCGTATCCCCAACCGAGACGTGGAGGTTTTCGACACGCAACAGGACTTCAGTCATGTTCTCACCCGTTTGCTGGTACCGTCTCTCCCTTATCAATAGATGCAATCAATCATGATACTACGGCTTTGCAAGATTTCAAACGACAATTCAATTTGGAGCAATCATGGACGACGATTTGGTTCGCGCTTACGCACTCGAAGCGCAGAAGGCTATGGAAGAAGAAGCCAACCGCCGAATCGCTGAACAAACCGATCCACAAGAAGAGGAACGGCTCAAGAACACTCGAATCACTGATGTTGTCGAAACGGAACACCTCGTTCCAGTTTTGCTCTCTCGCCTAGGGCCAGTACGAGCAGCACTCGACGGACATGGCGGCGGAATTGCAGTCTCAAAATGGGAACGTGCTTCAACTGGATTCAACTTCGTCCTCGATCTTACAGGAGCTTGTTTGTCGTGCGGCGCCGCCCCAGGCACGCTCGAAGGTGTCCGAAACGATTTGGAAAACGATTCAGAAATCAATCAAATTCAATTTTCATCCTCACTGCTCGATACGTTCGATGAACTTGGTCGTGAATTCATCCTCGCACACGGAAACGTGGAATTTGTTGATGTCTCAACGGGCAATTGAAAAGAGAAGGTCATGGGGTTGGTACTATGGCTGCATGGATGGA
>CALDQY010000036.1 GCA_937911445.1 uncultured Rhodobiaceae bacterium
CCTGTTGAGAACGCATCAGGGTGGACCAACAATACCACGACGATGACCGAGGTATGTGATGAATTGATGGATGAGTTCTCGGAATTCAACGATTGTACCCTCGTTCTTGGACGTCAAGGCATTCACAGTGGCGGCTTCTTCAACATTGAGTTTGTCGTCGCTCAACCACTCGAAATGCGAGCGATTTCCGACAACGAAAATCCGTTATGGGATTCGATGAACTTCGATTATCCTGAAGCGCTTGACGCAGGCCCACCTATTTCCGATAAGCGAGCCATTCGATTCCTTGGACCTGAAGCATTTGATGGTGAGTTGGCCGACCGGCTGAGTGAGAACATCATCGCTGGTTTGGGCGAATGGCCTACACCAGAAAACATGAGCGAGAACCGCGGTATCATCCTGCCATCGACCATTGCAAGTGAAGCGCAAGCCAAGGTTGGTGATGTTCTCGATGAACTCACCTTCGCCTATGTTGTCGACGAATCGACGCTTCTCGAGGCGAGCATTACGGAAGACAACTGCGCTGGTGAAATTACACCTGAAAACAACGAGATGATTTACTGCCGAATGTGGATGACCGTCGAAAACCTCACTGTTATGGGCATTTACGAGCCATGGGATTTTGGTAACCCAACACTCCCCTTTAATCCAATCTTTACGACTTGGGAAGTTCTTGAAGAGTCGCAACGAGCGACCTTGATCGACAACGATCACATGTACCTTGGTGTCACCATCGATCGGGGCCAATTGCCTACCACGTCAACAGCTGATGCTGCAGAATGGCTCGAGAACCTAGGAACTGAAGTTCAAGATGGCAACTACACCGATGCAGGTGTTGAACTGTATTACACAGACATTGTTTCAGGAACCATTCTTTTCCTCAATATCTTCCTTGGACTCATCCAAATATTCGATTACATCATCATGATTCCAATCGTCTTCCTCTCCATTGCTGTCCTCATCTACGGGCTGGTGTTGTCCCTCGAACAACGCCGTCGAGAGGTCAGCATTCATCGTGTTATTGGAGCGGATGGAAAGAGTTTGCAAGGCATGGTCCTTCTGGAATTGTTCGTCATGTCTTCGGTCGCTTGGCTGATCGGTTATATTCTGGCGCTCATGGCTGTTCCCATCGTCCTCTCAGCAGTCGGCTTCATGGAATTCAGAACCGGTGATTTCGATGTCAATCCAACGCTTGGTATTGGTTCAACCATGTTCACTGCCATTGCTACGCTCGGACTTGCCATGATCTTCGGGCGAAGTCGTGCTCGGGATTTCATTGAACTCGAAATCGAAGAGGGTGTTCGAAAAACAACAGTCAAAGCAGAACCAAAGCGATGGCTTCACTGGTCCGCATTCTTGTTCGGTATGCTTGCCGTCATCGACACATGGCTTGAGATGAATGGTAGCGAAGATGGTATTGTTTCCAACTTCTTCATTGAAGGATTGATTGGAATCATTGGACCATTCGCTCTTTGGATAGGTGGAGCATTGCTCCTCGGCCGAATTGGTGCGAAAGGCCCTCAAATTATGCAACTCTTGTTCGGGCATTCACCACTTCTCAAAGATGTAAAGCGCGGTTTGAAAGGGTCAGGATCGGCTGAGTCCGTGAATCGCCTCGCCGTCATTATGCTCCTCACGCTCTCCATTGTGACATTGGCAGCTGTTCAAGGCTATACTGGAACACTCGTCGATGAGAAGACGGCTGATGCCACGGTTGGTTCGGACTTGCAAATTTCAACCGAGCAAGCAATCAATGCAACGACCCTCATCTCTCTTGTCAACGAATTCAGCGATGGCGACGTCAATCCGATTGCTACCAGCGTCCCAGAAATCACGCTTGCTGACGAACAAGGCGGAGATAGCTTGCAAACCTTTGTTCTCCTCAACGGGAACGAGGATGTCTTACGATGGAGTGAGCAATCGATACCTGGTACGGACGTTGATGCTGCCATGAACGCTTATGCGAACAACGGATTCTCCGCAGGCCAAGATTCTGCTTATTCACTTGACTTGCCGGGGTCAGATCGTGGTGGCGATGAAAACAGACTCGACGATGTCCTCCTCAAGCCAGGTGATGAGAAATCACGAGAGATTACATTCGTATGGGAACAGATTGAATTCAATTTCACCTCAGGCGGCTCAGAAGAAACAGACCCTCTTGCTCTGTTCATCGCGTATACGCTCCTGATGGATGCCGACTGGGGTGGCCTCAATCTTTCTGGACAAGACTTGGATGAGCGAGATTTGGGACGTGTTGATCTATCGAACACCAACCTTGCAAATGCTGACCTCTCGAACATGAACATGAGCGAATCGATTCTTCTCGATGTTAACCTCAGCAATGCTGACTTGTCAGGAGCAAACCTGGAGAACGCCATTCTAGTCAATTTCATGGGCGGTTCATTGGACGATGCTGACTTCACCGATGCAAACCTTGCAGGCGCATTTGGTTTCTTTGACCTTTCAGCAGCGACCTTGTCGAACACGACATGTCCTGACGGAACCAACAGCGATGAAACCGGTTGTCTAAGCGGTGCAAGTGAGGTACCCCCTCCGTTGGCAGCAGATCTCTTCTTTGCGGATACCCGAGTTCAACTGATTGTTACACCATACACGACCTCGCTGTACTACATGGGAACACACGAATACATCCCAGGTGTCGGGGCAGCAACGATTGCTTCCGCGTTGATTATCGGCGAGGATTCATGGCGTAGTCTCGTTGGTGACGATTTGGCCAACAATTTGACTTCAAAGACATGGATTGTTCGTGTTGATGGCTTGTCCGCTGATGCACTCGAATCACTTGCATCACAAATCAAGGCAG